>NZ_WUCD01000003.1:0-239849 GCF_009807175.1 Rathayibacter sp. VKM Ac-2803
CGCCGACCCGACGGCGACTCTCGCGGCCCTGCCCGCAAACCAGACCGGATTCTTCGCCGGAGTCGCCACGCAGGCAGGGGCGAAGTGGTGGAGCGTCGAGGACGGCACCTGGACGGTCGGCATCGCCGACGACGCATCACTCGAGGTCGCCGACTTCTTCCAGAACCTCGCCGAGAAGGGCTACATCTCGACCGACGCCATTCTCACCCCGGAGTGGAACGCCGCGGCGAACACCGGCAAGGTGCTCTCCTGGCCGTCCGCGCTCTGGGCGCCCGGCGTGATCGAGGGCGTCGCCCCGGACACCATCGGCAAGTGGTCGATGGCGCCCCTGCCGCAGTGGACCGCCGGTGACGCCGCCGTCGCCTACCAGGGAGGGTCGGGAGTCATCGTGACCAAGGGCTCGGATCACCCGGAGGAGGCGGCCGAGTTCGCCGAGTGGATGAACTCCAGCAAGGAGGGCGCCGATCTCCTGCTCTCCGAGGGCAACATCTACCCGGCCGCGACCTCCGGTCAGGAGACCGCTGCGTCGAGTGAACCGCCCGCTCTGATGCCGCAGCAGACCGACTACTACCAGACGGCTGCCGAGATCTCCTCCGACACCATCCCGGTCACCTGGGGTCCGAACTACAACGTCGCCAACACCGCCTTCGGCGACACCCTGAACAAGGCCGTGCAGGACGGCACCTCGTGGCGCGACGCGTTCATCGAGGTCCAGGACGTCGTCGTCGCCGACATGAAGAAGTCCGGCTTCGAGGTCTCCAACTAGCAGCACCGCTCGTTCCCTGCCGGCCTCGCGCCGGCGGGGAACGCTGCCGAAAGGACGACCATGACCACCACCACGACCACCCCGGCCGCGACTCCGGCCGTCACGACCGGAGCTGCGCCCCGGCGCCGCCCTTCGAGGCGCCGTCGCGGCCGCGCCGCCCCCTACCTCTTCCTCCTGCCCGCGCTGGTGCTCTTCGTCGTGTTCATGGTCGTCCCGATCATCTACGCGACCTGGCTGAGCTTCCAGACCTACCGCCTGCAGGGCGGCGGGATCCTCGGAACCCGTGTCCAGGTGTTCGCAGGGTTGGACAACTACGTTTCTGCGCTGACCAACCCGGAGCTCCTCGTCGGGTTCGGGCACCTCAGCATCTACGCCGTGATCGCCGTTCCCGTCACCCTCGGGCTGGCGCTGCTGTTCGCTCTGCTGCTCGATGTCCCCGCCGCCCGGGCGACGAGGTTCGCGCGCACGGCCATCTTCATCCCCTATGCCGTGCCGGGGGTCATTGCCGCCCTTCTCTGGGGCTTCCTCTACCTGCCGGGGACGAGCCCGTTCTCCGACGTCTCCATAACTCTCGGAGGGGGCGCCATCCCGTTCCTCGACGAGACGGGAATCTTCGGCTCCATCGCGAACATCGCGATCTGGGGCGGCGTCGGATTCAACATGATCATCATCTTCACTTCGCTACGCGGGATCCCCGCCGACATCTACGAGGCGGCCCGCATCGACGGAGCCAACGAGATGCAACTCGCGCTGAGAATCAAGATCCCCCTCGTCGTCCCTGCCCTCGTCCTCACCGGGATCTTCTCTGTGATCGGCGCTCTCCAGCTCTACGGCGAGCCGACCACCTTGAAGCCGATGACGAACGTGATCAGCCAGACCTGGGTGCCCCTCATGACCATCTATCGCGATGCATTCCTCACCGACGATCTTCCGTCCGCTGCGGCACTCTCCGTCGTCCTCGCCGTGGGAACGGTCGCCCTGTCGGCGCTCGTCCTCGGCATCACCCGTCGCCGCACGGCAGGAGTCAGCGAATGACCGCACTCAGCACCAGGACCGCGTCGAGCACGACGACGCAGAGGACCGAGCCCAAGAAGTCGTTGTTCTGGGGACGCCTCATTCCCACCGCGCTGCTCCTGATCGGCGCGTTCTACTGCCTGATCCCCGTCGCCTGGGTCTTCATTGCCTCGACGAAGTCTCCGGCCGAGCTCTTCTCGAGCTTCACCTTCGCTCCCGGCTCCGGTCTCCTCGGGAACCTCGCCGACCTCTTCAGCTACGGCGGCGGCCAGTTCGGCCTCTGGTCGCTGAACTCCATCCTCTTCGCCGGCTTCGGCGGACTCCTCTCGACCCTCGTCTCGGCGATGGCCGGCTTCGCGCTGGCGAAGTACGAGTTCCGCGGACGGAGCCTGATCTTCTACTGCATCCTCGGCGGCGTGCTCATCCCCGGGATCACTCTCGCGATCCCGCAGTACCTGCTCCTGTCGCAACTCGGTCTGGCCGGGAGCTACCTCTCGGTCCTGCTCCCCGTCATCATCAGCCCGTTCGGGATCTACCTCTCCCGGGTCTACGCCGCCTCCGCGGTGCCGACCGACACCATCGAGGCCGCGCGGATCGACGGCGCGAGCGAGTGGCGCATCTTCCGCTCGATCGCGCTCCCGCTTCTGGTTCCCGGGATGGTGACGGTGTTCATGCTGCAGTTCGTCGGGATTTGGAACAACTTCCTCCTCCCGTTCGTCATGCTCTCGGACCAGGACAACTACCCCCTCACTGTCGGTCTTTACACGCTGCTGTCGAAAGGTTCGGGGTCGCCCGCGCTGTACTCGCTGGCCATCACGGGCGCGGCGGTGTCGATCATCCCGCTCATCGCGCTGATGCTGGTGCTGCAGCGTTTCTGGCGCCTCGACCTGCTCTCCGGCGGGCTCAAGGGCTGATCGAGGGTGCGCAGAGCGATCGTCTCCCACTCCCTCGACCTCCCCACCGGCACGACGTTCCCCGGAATAGCCGACGGCTTCGCCTTCGGGGGTGACTACTCTCCGGAGCAGTGGCCGGAGTCCGTCTGGGTCGACGACGTTCGATTGATGCGCGAGGCGGGGGTGAACTGCGTCAACCTCGGAGTGTTCTCGTGGGGACTCGTCGAGACCGCGGACGGCGTCTTCGACTTCGGCTGGCTCGACCGGGTCTTCGATCTCCTGCACGAGAACGAGGTCGGGATCAACCTGGCCACGCCGACCGCGGCCCCTCCTGTCTGGCTACTGCAGAAGCACCCCGAGATCCTCCGCACCGACGCTTCCGGGGTGCGGATGTCGCAGGGAGGGAGGCTCGGCTGGTCACCCAGCTCTGCCGTGTTCCGCCGCTACGCGCTCCGGATCGTCGAGGCCCTGGCGAGGAGGTACGGAGCGCACCCGGCGTTGCGGCTCTGGCACGTCAGCAACGAGCTCGGCAACGAGAACCACCGCTGCTTCAGCGACGAGACGGCTCGCGCCTGGCAGCTCTGGTTGAGCCGTCGGTTCGAGAGCATCGGCGCCCTGAATCGAGCCTGGGGGACGGCCTTCTGGGGCCACGTCTACTCGGACTTCGACGAGATCCTGCCGCCCCGAACCACGGGGACGAGCCACAACCCAGGGCTCCTGCTCGACTTCGAGAGGTTCTCGAGTGACGCGCTCCTCGAGCACTACCGCGCCGAGCGCGACCTGCTGCGGAGCCTCGCACCCGCGATCCCGATCACGACCAACTTCATGATCCAGAACGAGCCCGGCGTCGCGAACTACTCGCGATGGGCTCAGGACGTCGACCTCGTCGCCAACGACCACTACCCGATCGCCGCCGACCCAGAGGGACACGGGGAGCTGTCATTCAGTGCCGACCGGACCCGCGGGGTCGCGGGAGGCCGGCCGTGGCTGCTCATCGAGCACTCCACCTCCGCGGTGAACTGGCAGCCGCGCAATCGCGCGAAGGCACCAGGAGAGCTCGCGCGGAACAGCCTCGCGCACATCGCCCGCGGAGCCGACGGCGCTCTGTTCTTCCAGTGGCGGCAATCGACCGCGGGCAGCGAGCAGTTCCACTCCGCCATGGTTCCGCACGCGGGCGCCGACTCGAGGATCTTCCGCGAGGTCGCCGCACTCGGTGCCTCTCTCGAGCGACTCGCAGAAGTGGCGGGCTCCGTCACAGAACGAGCCGACATCGCGATCCTCTTCAGTGAGGACGCGGCAGCCGCACTACGATCGGGTCCGAAGCCGAGCATCGAGCTCACTCCGCTCGAAGAGGCGCTGTCCTACCACCGCGTCCTGACCGCGCGGGGGCTGGCGGTCGACGTACTCCCGCCGGAGGCGGATCTCGAGGCTTACCGCCTCGTTCTCCTCCCCTCGGTGTACCTCCTGCCCGCAGCGGCCGTCGAGCGACTGACCCGCTGGGTCGAGGCCGGGGGAGTGCTGGTCGTCTCGCCGTTCTCGGGCATCGTCGACGACGAGGGCCGAGTCATCGGCGGCGGCTACCCGGGAGCGCTCCGCGACTTGCTGGGGGTGCGGATGGAAGAATTCTTTCCGCTGCTCGAGCGGCAGAAGACCGTTCTCTCGGATGGATCCGCCGGTCATCTCTGGTCGGAGCTGGGGCGCAGCGCCGGCGCCGAAGTGACGGCCACCTACCGGACGGGTGCACTCGCAGGTTCCCCCGCACTCTTCCGCCGATCCGTCGGGTCGGGCACCGCGATCTACCACTCCACGTTCCTCGACACCGACTCCAAGGATGCCCTCATCGCCTCGCTCGCCCGCCGCCACCATCTCCGGCCCGTCGCCGAAGGCGACCCCGGCCTGGAGCGCGTGCGACGCGTCTCCAGCGATTCATCGGCTCCGTCATCCTGGCTGTTCGCGATCAACCACACCCTTGAGCCGCGATCGCTGCACGTCACCGGGGTCGACCTGATGACAGGGATGACCGCCGACGGTGCGGCCGTCATCGCGCCGGGCGACGTCGCAGTGTTTCGCGAGACGGAGCGCCGCCGATGATCGCGTCGCCGCCCCCTCAGCTCATGCCCCTCGAGCAGCAGGAGGGACACATGAGCACCTTCAGCAACCCCGTCCTCCCCGGATTCCACCCGGATCCCTCCGTCTGCCGGAGAGACGGCGGCGGCTATCTCCTCGTCACCTCCTCCTTCGAGTACTTCCCGGGAGTGCCTCTGTTCACGAGCGAGGACCTCGTAACGTGGACGCCCCTGGGCCACGTGCTGGACCGACCGGAGCAGCTCGACCTGACGGGCGTCGACAGCTCGGACGGTATCTGGGCGGCCACGATTCGCGAGAACGATGGCGTGTACTACGTCGTGACGACGCTCGTCCGCAACCGCAAGGGCGGCGGCAACTTCGTCGTGACCGCGACCAATCCGGCCGGTCCCTGGTCCGACCCCGTCCCCTTGATCGCGGACGGCATCGACCCGTCCCTCTTCTTCGACGACGACGGCAGATGCTGGTTCACCGCCTGCAGAGACAACCAAGCCGCCGGCAATCCTGGGGAGCTGTGGATGCAGGAGCTCGACCTCGAGGAGTTGCAACTCGTCGGCCCGCAGTACTCCCTCTGGACTGGAGCGCTCTCCGGCGCCTGGGTCGAAGGACCTCACTTGTACAAGCGTGACGGCATCTACTACCTCATCGGAGCGGAAGGCGGCACCGAGCGCAACCACTCGGTGACCCTCGCCAGCGCCTTAAGTATCACTGGGCCCTACCGCGGGTCGGGTCGGAATCCGGTACTGACTCACCGACACCTGGGTTCCGGCTTTCCGATTCAGAACGTGGGGCATGCGGATCTCGTCGACACTCCCTTGGGTGAGACGTGGGCCCTCGTGCTCGGCGTGCGTCCTCGGCAGGGCTCGCATGTGCTCGGACGTGAGGTCTTCCTGGTTCCCGTCGAGTGGGAGGAGAGCGGTCCGGTCTTCTCACCCGGAGTCGGCCACGTCCGCGAGGTGGAGCGGCGGCCTCTCTCGGGCACGTCAGCACACTCGGCAGCCGATCGGTTCGTGCGTCCGGAACCGGACCGCGATGGCTGGGACTCACCTATCTGGTCGACTCTCCGCTACCCGCGCGAGACCTCGGGCGTCTCGACCGACGAGGGGTGCTTGACGATGACTCTGCTCCCGGGCGATCTGACGGGGACCGGACCTCAGGCCGCCCTCCTTCGGCGGCAGCAGCACCACGAGTTCGACCTCCGCGTGACGCTGGACTTCGAGCCCCTCGAGCCGCACGACGAGGCCGGCGTCGTGATCGTCCAGAACCGATCGGCTTTCGCCACGATGACGCTGCGGCGTCCTGCGGGAGCTGAGGTCGTGCTCACCGTCCGTCGACGCGACCGGGGCGTCGAGACGATCGAATCTTCCCCAGTACCGGGCGGCGTAGTCGAGCTGTCGGTGCAGTCCGACGGCACCCACTACAGCTTCCGCTATCGCCTCGGCGGCTCCGAGGAGTTCAGACCGGCGGCCGCACCGATCGACATCCGCGCGCTGAGCACGGAACGGGCGGGCGGCTTCACGGGCGTGCACCTCGGCCCCTACGCGACCGGGAACGGGCGTGCATCATCGGCCATCGCGCGCTTCACCCGGTTCTCGTACGAGAACGGCCCGGGGGCAGCGAGCCGGACGAGGTGACGCGCAGTAGGCGCTTCCTTCGTTCGGGGGCGGTGCGTCCTACGGTGCGATGACCTTCGCGCCGGCGGAGGCCAGGACAGGCCCGTCCCGGTCGGTGACGACGGTGCAGTCGGCGAGGCTGAACGACCGGCACAACGAGATGACGTCGAACTTGCTGCTATCCGCGAGGACGAACGTCTCGCGGCTGTGCGCTTGCACGATGCGCTTCTTGTTCGCCTCGCGGACATCGAAGGTCGTGACTCCCGCCAGGGCGTGGATCCCTGTGACTCCGATGAAGGCGCGGTCGAAGTACAGTTCGTCGAGCTGGCGGTCGGTCATCGTCCCCGCGACCGAGCCGATGTCGGGAAGATAGTCGCCGCCGAGCGCGGTCACCGTGATGCCCGGTGCCGGAACGACGGCGAGGACCTGCGTGTTCGACGTGATGACGTGCACGCGCACGTCGGTCAAGGCGAGCATGAACTCGGTGAGAGACGTTCCGGAGTCGACGTAGATCGTCTCGCCGTCGGTCACGAGGGCGGCGGCGGCCCGGGCGATGGCGACCTTCTCGGCATGGTTGATCAGCGACTTCGCGGCAGCCGGGAGCTCCGCTGCGCGGTCCTGGGCGCGGATGGCTCCGCCGCGGAGACTGACGACGCGTCCTTCCTCCTCGAGGAGGCGGATGTCACGCCGGACGGTGGAGGACGAGGCTCCCGTCGCGGTGACGAGGTCCTCGATCAGGATCGAGTCACCCAGCGCGACCCGGTCGAGGATGAGCTGGTGCCTGGCGAACGATTTCACTCTGGAGGGCCTCTCGTGTCGGCATGCTGGACTGAGCACCGACGCCCTCGACCGTGATCGAGGCGACACGTGCCGCACCCCGCGCCGCGTCGAACGGCGCTGCTCCGTCGACGATCGCCGCGGCGAAGGCGCCGATGAACGAATCTCCGGCGCCGGTCGTGTCGACGGCGAAGGTCGCGACGGCCGGAACGAACTCGACGTCCAGACCCGCTGCAACATAGCAGCCACGGCTACCGAGGGTGAGGATCACGTCATCGCACCAGGAGCGCAGCTCCCGGACGGCGAGGCGCATTGCGGCGTCGTCATCGACCTGACCGAGGTCGCGTCCCAGATAGGACGCCGCCTCGTCCTCGTTCACGATAAGCCAGGCGCAGGCGCGGGTGAGCTCGCGCGACACAGGCCTCGCCGGCGCAGCGTTGTAGAGGACAGGGATCCCCGCGGCCGTCGCGAGCTGCACGGCACGCTCGTTCGCGGAGATGGGGACCTCGTTCTGCAGCACGACAAGTCCGACGCCCTCGAAGAAGTCCGCACTGTCATCGATCCAGGATTCCGTCACCTCAGCGTTCGCGCCTTCGACGATGGTCGCGTACACCTCGCCCTGGCCCACGACGTGCACGATGCCCAAACCGTTCGGAGCGCTCGTGGGGCGAAGGCGGCAGGTGATACCCGCCTCCTGCAGGTTGTCGCTGCAGAGCCGACCGTAGTGATCGGCGCCCGTAGCGCCGATGAAGCGCACGGCCGCTCCCAGCCGCGCCGCCTGCATAGCCTGGTTGGCGCCCTTTCCGCCGAAGTCGCCGCGGAAGCTGTCTGCCGCGAGAGTCTCGCCCCGACGCGGGAGCCGCTGCTGACTGATGATCAGGTCGTAGTTGATGCTGCCGACCACCAGGATGGCGTTCTCTGTCATAGAGGTCTCCTCTTCGCTGCCTGTGACCTTACGACCCCATGACAAAAATTGTCAAAGGACCGCACGAAGCTCGGTTCACAGCGACATCTGTCGGACAGGGCCGCCTCAGAATGACCCGGAATGAATATTCTTGACAACGCTTGTCATCGGTCGTACTTTCAGGTCATGAAGTTCGCCACGCGCCTCAACTCGTTCATCAGCGGCGAAGACACCGCTGCAGCCCTCCGTCGCATCAGTGCGACCCGAGGCATCGACTACGTCGACCTCAACTACCCCGAGCACTTCACGGGTATCGGCTCCGATGCCATGAAGCCCCTGCTCGACGAGCTCGGACTCACCCTCAACAGCGTCGCCATGCGCTTCCGGAAGGACTTCGTCCACGGGGAGTACAGCAACCGCGACGAGGCCGTCCGCCGCGAGGCGATCGAGCTGACGAAGGAGGGGATCGACGCCGCCGCCGCCGGAGGCAGCGACCTCGTCACCGTCTGGCTCGGTTACGACGGCTTCGACTACACCTTCCAGAAGGACTACGCGAAGGATCTCGGCCGCATCGTCGAGGCGTTCCAGGAGCTCGCCGACTACCGTCCGGACATCCGGATCAGCATCGAGTACAAGCCGTACGAGGAGCGCGTCCACTCCGTCATCCGCAGCGTCGGCCAGACGCTGCACATCCTTCAGCTGATCGACCGTCCCAACGTCGGCGCGACCCTCGACTTCGCGCACATGCTGATGGCTGGAGACGCCCCCGGATTCGGGGCCGCGCTCCTCCTCGCCGAGGGCAAGCTGTGGGGCGTCCACCTCAACGACGGCAACAACGATCACGACGACGGACTGATGATCGGCTCGATCCACCCGTTCGAGACGATCGAGTTCCTCTACTACCTCCTCCGTCACGAGTACGACGGCGTCATCTACTTCGACACGTTCCCGATTCGCGAGGACGCGCAGGAGGAGGCCGAGACGAACCGGGCGACGGTCGAGCTGCTCATCGCGAAGATCGAGGCCGTCGGAGTCGACCGCATCACCTCGGTGATCGAGAAGGCCGACGGCATCGCCTCGCAGCAGCTCCGCAACGAGCTTCTGGGGATCGCCGTTCCGACCCCCGCCTCCTGACCGGTACCGGCTGCGACACCGGGGCATCTCGGTCGCCGCAGCCGGTCCACCCCTCTCCCTCCCTCCCAACCCTCCTCCCCGAAGCACGGCAACACCCCACGACAACCGGCATGATCCATGCCCGAACCACTAGGTGGAACACGCAATGGCGCGATCAAGAACAGTCTTCTCACTCTCCCTCGTGGCGGCGATCACCCTCGTCGCCCTCGTCGGGGGAGTCGTCGGTGGCAGGGCCACCGTCTCCCAGGCAGACACCACCGGCGGGGGCAGCGGCGGCGCCGCGTCCGGCGTCGCAGTGGACGTCATCATCCGGGCCAGCGACTCCGCGTACTGGCAGACCCTCCTCGCCGGCTCCGAGGCGGCGGCCACGGACTACGGCATCGACGTGTCCAGCTTCGGTCCCACCTCCGAGACCGACATCGCCGGCCAGGTCCAGCTCGTCGAGAACTCGGTCAGCCGGGGCGTGGACGCGATCCTCATCGCGCCGAGCTCGAGCGAGGCACTCAACGCCTCCATCGACGCTGCCCGCGAGGCGGGGATCAAGGTCATCACGGCCGACACCCGCGTGACCGCGGACATCGAGGGCCACATCGGAACGAACAACATCTCCGCGGGTACCGCTGCGGGCGAGCGGATGTGCGAGCTGCTCACCGCTCAGGGAACGACGACGGGCAAGGTCCTCGTGGAGGCGCCCATCGCCGGGATCGAAGCGAACCAGGATCGCGACGCCGGGTTCCGCGCAGGACTCGCGACAGGCTGCCCGGACATCGACTCGAGCCTGCAGAGCTACAACAACAACGACATCGCTACCGCTGCCGCACAGGTCAACGACGCCATCTCGGCGAACCCCGACCTCGTCGGCGTCTTCGCCGACAATAACAGCTCCGGAGTCGGCGCCGCGACAGCCATCAAGGACAACGACGCGGCCGACCGCATCGCGGTCGTCGCCTTCGACTCCGACCCCGCCGAGAACGCCGCCCTCGCCGCGGGCACCATCGACGCACTCGTCGTGCAGAACCCCTGGTTCCTCGGATACCAGGGCGTCGTCGAGGCGGCCATGGCGACCCAAGGCCGCATCCCTCCCGCGAACCTCGACCCCGGCGTGGCCATCGCTGATCGCGAGAACAGCGAGACCCCCGAGATCAAGTCGCTGCTGGAGCCGCAGACCGCTGAGGTCGACTGATGGCAGTCATCAATCCCGACGGGACGGCTGTACTTCGGCTCACCGGGGTCTCGAAAGCCTTCGGCGCCGTCCAGGCACTGAACGGCGTCTCGCTCACGCTGGTGCCCGGCCAGGTGCACTGCCTCGCCGGTGAGAACGGCGCCGGGAAGTCGACGCTGATCAAGATTCTCACCGGAGCGTTGCACCGCGACACCGGCGAGTACGAGATCGAGGGTCAGCCGGTCACTGCGATCACACCCGCCTCGCTGCGAACCGCCGGTGTCCAGGCGGTCTACCAGGAGCTCAGCCTGCTACCGCACCTGTCGGTCGGCGAAAACATTTTCATGGGGCGGCTTCCCTCCCGCTCCGGTGTCATCAAGACCGGTGACCTACACGACCGGTGCCGCGTCGTTCTCGACTCGCTCGGCCTGACCGAGCTCGACCCGGACGTCGTCGTCGAACGACTTCCCGCCGCGACGAAACAGCTCGTCGAGGTCGCCAAGGTCGTCACGGCCGACGCGGTCAAAGTCATCGTCTTCGACGAGCCGACGACTGCGCTGACCGAGGCGGAATCAGCACGCCTGCTCGACCAGATCCGCCTCTTCCGCGACCAGGGCGTAGCCATCCTGTACGTCACCCACCGTCTCGAGGAGATGTTCGAGATCGGCGACTGGGTCACCGTCCTCCGCGACGGCGAACTGTCGCAAAGCGGACCGATGAGCGACTACTCGGAGGCGACGCTCATCAATGCGATGGTCGGCCGCGAGGTGTCCTCCCTCTATCCCGACGAAGCGCGCGAGACGGGACAGGCCCGCCTGAGCGTTAGCGGCCTCCGACGCACCGCCGACGGGCCGATTGTCGACTTCGAGGCGCGCGGCGGCGAGATCCTCGGTATCGGCGGTCTCCTCGGCTCGGGACGCAGCGAGCTGCTGCTGAGCATCTTCGGCTCGGAGCCGGTCATCGAGGGCGTGGTCCGGATCGACGGGGTGCCCGTAAATCCGGACAGCCCGCGCACCATGATGACCGCGGGCGTCGCGCTGCTCACCGAGGACCGGAAGGTTCTCGGTCTCCTCCCCGAGCTGTCCATCCGCGAGAACGTGACCATCGCGAGTCTCCGCGCCGGGTCACGGAAGGGGCTGGTGCCCGGCAAGTCGCAGGCCGACGAGGCGGACGCCCTGCTCGACAGCTTGCGGCTGCGGGCGGGGTCCTACGATCAGCCGGTCTCGACGCTGTCCGGCGGCAACCAGCAGAAGGTGCTGCTCGCGCGCTGGCTGCTCACCAAGCCCAAGGTCATCATGTTCGACGAGCCCACCAAGGGCATCGACGTGGGAGCGAAAGGCGAGCTCTACGACGTCATCAACGACCTCGCCCGGCAGGGATTGGCGGTCATCGTCGTGTCCTCGTACCTGCCCGAGCTGCTCGGCCTCGCCGACCGCGTACTCGTCCTGCGCGAGGGGGCGATCGCCGGAGAACTCGGCGGGGGCGCCTCCGAGGAGGAGGTCCTCCACCTCGCCAGCGGCGGCGGCACAGCACCGGACCCCCTCCGGCGCACTCCGCCTCTCCAGCACAATCCCTCAACCGACCCGGTCATCCGACAGAACATCGAGGAAGTACCCCATGCCTAAGCTGATGTGGCGCGAGCCCATCGAGACGACCACGATCCGCGTCGTGCGCAAGGACGATGCCGTCCGCACCGCGCAGAGCGGCTCGTCCTCGACGTCCCTCAAGCCCCGGGTCGCGACCCTGGGCAGCATCGCCGGCCGAGAGAGCGGCGTACTCATCGTCCTTCTCGTCGTCTTCGGTGCACTCACCCTCGCCAGCGACGACTTCCTCACCGGGAACAACCTCGCCAACCTGGCACGGCAGGTGTCGATCTACGGCATCCTCGCCATCGGTCAGCTCATGGTGATCCTCACCGGCGGCATCGACCTCTCCGTCGGATCGATCCTCGGCCTCGCCGGCGCGGTCACCGCGCAGCTCCTCGTGGCAGGAGTGCCCGTCATTGCGGCGCTGCTCCTCGGAGCTCTCGTCGGCGCCGTCCTCGGCATCATCACCGGGCTGCTAGTCACGAGGTTCAAGCTGCCACCGTTCATCGCGACTCTAGGCATGCTCGGCATCGCCCGTGGTGTGGTGCTGGTCATCACCGACGCCAACACCATCCAGGGTCTGCCGGAGGACTTCCAAGCCATCGCGAACGGCTCGGTCGCAGGGATCCCCAACCTACTGATCCTCTTCATCGCCATCGCCGCCATAGCCGCCTTCGTCCTCAAGCGCACGGTCTTCGGACGCTACGTCTACGCGGTGGGCTCGAACCCTGAGGCGGCACGCCTCGCGGGCGTCCCGGTCACCCTCGTCACCATCACCGTCTACGGGATCGCGGGTCTGCTCTCCGCCGTCGGCGGCGTGCTGCTCACCTCGCGGCTCGGAGCCGGAGTCCCCACGGCAGGAACAGGCTTCGAGCTGCAGGCAATCGCTGCCTGCGTCATCGGAGGCGCTAGCCTCGCCGGTGCTCGTGGCAGCGCGATCGGCGCCGCCTGCGGTGCTCTGCTCATCGGGGTGCTCAACAACGGAGGCAACCTCCTCGCGGTGAACTCGTTCTACCTGCAGATCGCCATCGGCCTCCTGATCCTGGTGGCCGTCGCATTCGATCAGCTGAACACTCGCAACGCCGCCCGCGAATAGCACTGCGCCGGGCTGCGGTCCCGACGACACTACGAAGCCGTCCCGGCAGCGCTACCGCGCTGACGACACTACGAAGCCGTCCCGGCAGCGCTACCGCGCTGCCGGGACGGCCCTGCTCCATCGACGAGGAAGACGAGACGACCATGCTCAAAGGAATCGACAGCGTCCTGACCGCCGAAATTCTCCTGGTGCTCATGTCCATGGGACACGGTGACGACCTCCTCCTCTGCGACGTGAACCACCCGGCCGCCAGCATCGCGACCCACACGACGCACGGCAAGGTCATCGACATGGCGGGCTGCGACCTGCCAAGGGCGACGGAGGCGATCCTCACCCTCCTGCCACTCGACACCTTCGTACCTGCGCCCGTCCAGCGGATGAAGGTCGTCGGCGACGCGAGCCGCATCATGCCCGTCCACGAGCGCATCCAAGCCGTCGTCGACAGGGCGGAGGGGCGCCCCGTCACCGTAGGGGCGCTCGAGCGCTTCGATTTCTACGACGCGGCGCGACGCGCCTTCGCCGTCATTCGGACCTCTGACCCCGGACCCTACGGCTGCTTCCTGCTCCGCAAGGGTGTCATCTGAGTCCTGAGCCGCGATACCCGCGGTCGCACTCGCCTCACGACGGTGATACGTCCGTCCGAGTTCGCGGGTTCGGGATCAACGGCTGGGCGGTGTTCCGCCGGGTCCGCCGGCGCCGCCTCCGCTCGGAGCTGCGCCGGCGGTCGGGGTGGTCGTCGTATCGACCCGCGCGGTGAGGGCCACGGTGTAGCCGGAGGTGACGTCGCCGGTCGCGGTGCCCAGCTGCAGAGCGCCCCCGTCGTCGCCGAAGACGTTGTCGTCCGTCAGAGAGACCTGCGCCATGTTCGCCGAGGAGCCGGCGTAAGCGTCAAGAGCGTAGACCCTCGTGCAAGCGTCCTCCGGGAGGGCGACCTGCGACGTGGCGATCGCGTTGGTGGAGTCGGTGATCGAGGCGACGTCGGGGTAGACCTCGAAGTGGATGTGCGGCCAGCGGCCGGAGTAGCAGGCGGGGAAGATCGAGGTGAAGGTGACTGCACCGCTGCGGTCGGCGACTTGGACGCCGCGCAGGTAGGTCTCGTCCTCGATGGGGGAGGAGTACATCGAGTAGCTCCCGCCCGCGTCGCAGTGCCAGACGTAGACCGCCGCATTCTCGAACGGCACGCCGTTGTTGGCCATATCGAGGATCGTCAGGGTCAGGGTCATCACGATGCCCTCGGCGGTCGTTCCGCCATCGATGCTTGAGCGGATGTCGCTGCGAACGACACCGGCGTTCTCGAGGACATCGGCGCCGTTGGAGCCGTCGCCCGGATACGGTCCGGCCGTCTCGTCGGGGATCTCGCCCGTCGAAGTCGCGGAGGTTCCGCCGCCGGCCGATCCGCCGACCGAAGAAGAGTCGGCACCACCGCTCGAATCGGCCCCGCAGGCCGCCAACCCCACGGTGGCGGCGCCGACGCCGATCAGGGAGAGCACACGGCGGCGGCTGAACAGCGTGCCGACGTCGAAGAGGAGGCCCTGATCGACGACCTCCTCGTGCGGGCGGTCGAGGCGGCGACCCTGGTAGACGGGGCCCTGCGGCGTGAATTCCGGCTCGGGAATACGGGTCATGCTGTCCTCCTCGGACGTCGGCGTGATACCCGACCTTGAAGCCGTCGGTTATGAGCATCCGATGAAGCACTTCGGCGCCTCGGAAGAAGACGCACGCGTGATGCACTTGCATTACCGTCCACTCGGTCGGTAGCCTCGGCGTATGAGCACTGACGCTCCCGCCAGCACCTCTTCCCGTCGCCGCGGCGACGATGACATCGCCGTTCACTCGCCGTTCAACGGTTGCCTTGTCGGGCACCTGCCCCGGACGTCGATCGCGGGCGTCGACGCGGCATTCATCGTCGCGAAGAACGCACAATTAAGCTGGGCGGAGCGGCCACTCTCCGAACGTGAACTCGTTGCACGACGCTTTGCGACGCTCGTCCTGAGAAATCGGGATCAGCTGCTTGACCTCATCCAGCTCGAGACGGGCAAGAATCGCGCAAGCGCTTTCGAGGAAATCGCTGACGTCTCCCGCTGGGCGAGCTACCTCGGTCACAACGCCGGCAAGGTGTTGAGCGACCGTCGGCGGCGGGGGCTTTTCCCGTTTCTCACCCACGTCACCGAGCGGCGGGTGCCGAAGGGCGTGGTGGGGGTCATCACCCCGTGGAACTATCCCTTCACTCTTCCAGCGAGCGATGTCCTTCCTGCTCTGGTCGCTGGGAACGCAGTGGTGCTCAAACCCGACATTCAGACTCCGCACACCGCACTTCGGATGGCCGCGTTGCTGCGCGAATCGGGTATCCCCGACGACCTTCTACACGTCGTCGTCGGCGATGGTGCGGAGATCGGCGGAGCGATTGTCGCGCGCGCCGACTACGTCATGTTCACCGGATCGACCGAGACCGGACGCAAGATAGCGCAGCAGTGCGCCGGGCGACTTGTCGGCTTTTCTGCGGAACTCGGCGGTAAGAACCCGATGCTGGTTCTCAGAGACGCGGACGTCGAGAGGGCGGCTGCGGGTGCCGTCCGCGCATGCTTCTCGAACACTGGTCAGCTCTGCGTGAGCGTGGAACGGATTTATGTGCACGACGACCGGTGGGAACAGTTCATCTCCGCCTTCGGCCAAAACGTGCGAGCCATGCGCGTCGGGCCCGGTCTGGCCTGGGGCGTTGACATGGGGTCGCTCATCAGCGCACGTCAGCTTGCCACGGTGTCCGCGCACGTCGACGACGCGATTGCGCACGGCGCACAGCTCATCGTTGGAGGCCGGGCGCGTCCCGACCTTGGACCCTACTTCTATGAGCCCACGGTGCTCACCGGCGTCACAGAGCAGATGGTTATCGCCCGTGAGGAGACCTTCGGGCCGGTGGTCAGTGTGTACCGGGTGGCGTCTGACGCCGAGGCAGTGGATCGAGCGAACGACAGCAGCTATGGCCTGAACGCCAGCGTCTGGTCGCGGGGCAGGGGCGACTCGACCGCCCGCACCGTCGAAGCGGGGACCGTCAACGTCAACGATGGGTACGCCCCCACCTGGGCATCTCATGACGCACCGATGGGAGGCATGAAGACCTCTGGCCTAGGGCGCCGCCACGGCGCCGAGGGCGTTCTCAAATACACCGAGGCTCAGACGATTGCTCGGCAGCGACTCATTCCCGCCGGCGGACCTCGTGGCTTTGGGGACGAGCGATGGGCCCGTCTCCTCACGTTCGCCGTTCGCATCTTGAACCGCATCAACTAAGAAGGAAAACCAGACTCATGCGTCATCCCCTTCACGGACAGATCGTGCTCGTAACTGGAGGCGGTAGCGGCATCGGCCGCCTCCTCGCCCTCGGAGCTGCGCGCCGCGGTGCCGAAGTCGTCATCTGGGACCTGTCGGAGGCGACCGCCGCCGGTGTAGCCGCGGAGATAACCGGCAGAGGCCACCGCGCACGCGCAGCCGCGGTCGACGTCTCCGATCGTGCCGCGGTCGAGGTCGCCGCCCAGGACGCGGGCCCGATCGATGTCCTCATCAACAACGCGGGTGTTGTCACAGGCAAGGACCTCCTCGATGCGTCCGACGAGGCCATCGAGCGCACTTTTCGTGTGAACACCCTGGCTCTGTTCTGGACCACGCGCGCGTTCCTCCCCGGGATGATGGCCCGTGACCGCGGCACTGTCGTAACAATCTCCAGCGCCGCGGGACTCGTCGGAGTCGCCCGGCAGACCGACTATTCGGCGAGCAAGTTCGCAGCGTTTGGCTTCGCCGAATCGCTCCGCGTCGAGTTGGCTAAGAAGCGTGCTCGAGTAAACTCCCTCGTCGTGTGCCCTTATTATATCGATACCGGCATGTTCGATGGAGTGAAGACCAAGTTCCCTCTTGTGCTCCCCATCCTCAAGCCTGAGAACGTCGCCGAACGGATTCTCGCCTCGGTCGAGCGTGGGAACAGCCGACTGGTCATGCCGCGCCTGCTCCACGCTCTACCGGTGCTTCGCGTCTTTCCTGTCAGGGGCTTCGACACTGTCATGAGGTTCCTCGGAGTCAACAGCACGATGGACTATTTCGTCGGACGTGCCCGCCCGTGAGCAACCGGGACTTTCGAGCGACACATGCCCTCGCCTGAGGCGCGCTGTCGCGGCTGTCCCTGGAGATCGTGAGGAAAAGAAGAATGGTTCGGATCACCCGACAAGAGCGGTCCTTGCTTAGCCCCGAGGCGCAGAAATTTCTTAGATCGAACAGCGCTGCGCGCATACCCGGCCCGGTGACCCGCCTCATCGCAAAGATCGCTCGGAAGAACGAGTCGAGGGACCGGCAGAAGTTACTCGACATCCACGCGACCGGCGCGGGAGTCACCACGACAAGGCATGAACTTGACGGGATCGACCTGGTCGAATTCACCCCACCCGGCGTGTCCGCAGCCTCCGAGGCGTACGTCGTCAACATCCATGGCGGCGCGTTCATGCTCGGCGATGCCGACGACGCCTACCCTGCCATGATGTCGGTCTTGTTGAGGCTGCCCGTGGTTTCGATCCAGTACTCGCTGTCGCCGGAGAGCGTCTACCCCGTGGCCCTGAACGAGTGCGTGGCCGCCATTCAGTCCCTGATTTCAACCCGAGGCCAGAGGTATGTATTGCTCGGTGACTCCGCGGGTGGGAATTTGGCTCTAGCGGTCACGCTGCGCCTCGGTGCCGCCGGCTCGACGCTGCCCGCCGCCCTGGGTCTCAGCACACCCTGGACCGACCTCACCGGAATGGGCGACAGCTACGTCGCCAATGAAGGCCGAGACCCCCTGATCCGGTGGAAAGGTCAGCTCGACAAACTGGCGGCCCGATACAGGGGTAAGGCCCAGGCGCAGGACCCGCTGATCTCTCCCATATACAATGCCTTCACCTCCTCCTTCCCCCCGTGCGTCATCGTCACCGGCACACGAGATCCGTTCCTCAGCAACTGCGTCCGTCTCGCGGCCGCACTCGAGACGGCCGGTGCGCAGTCAATCTTGATGGTCGGTGAAGGCATGTGGCACGACTTCATCATCACCCCTGATGTTCCGGAATCTGCTCGGGCGCGGGAGCAGCTCGCCGGCCGCCTCCTCCAGCTCCTCGAGCCTCGTCCGTGAGCGAAGGACTGAGGCGGGCCAGATCATGAGCAGGGCCTTCGCAAGCTACGCGGCCATCGGGGACAGCTTCGCCGAAGGGCTCGGTGGCGACCGGCCCGATGGCTCCCATCGAGGCTGGGCAGATCTCGTCGCCCACGGTCTGGTACACGCATCGACGACAACCGTCACTCACGCGAACCTCGCCATCCGCGGCAAGCTCCTCGATCCTCTGCTCGCGGAACAGCTCGAGCCCGCGATCACACTGCGACCCGAGCTCTTGAGCATCAGCGGAGGCAACAACGACATCATCCGGCCGACGGTCTCGATCACCGCGAACCTCGCACGCCTGGAGGTGGCCATCGACCGAGCCGTCGAGAGCGGCATCCATGTTGTGTTCGTGACGGTGGCGAACATGACGCGGCATCTTCCCCTCGGCCACGTCATCGAGACAAGGGGTGACCGGTTCGCTCTCGGCATCCAGAAGTGGGATGGGAAGGACAACGTAACAGTCGTCGACAACTGGTTCGACGAAACGTTGTACGACCTCCGCTTCTGGGCACCAGACAGGCTGCATTTGAACACCGCGGGTCACCTGCATGCTGCCCGAAAAATTCCCGCAGCCCTGGGCGTCGAGGTCCAGCAGACGCTCGATCCGGTCGTAGAGGAGTTGCGGCACAGGTCCAGCGGCGTCTACTGGAGGGAACTCGTGCAGCCGTGGATCGGTCGGCGGGTGACGGGCCGATCGTCCGGTGACGGGCGGCGGCCCAAGAGCCCGACCATGCAACCCGTCGTTACACGCGCTGGCGCTACGACGACGGGAGAGATCGAGTCGTGGGAAATTTGACGAGGTTCAATGGTGGGCCCGTCGACAATGTCTTGGAGACGAAATGACACAGACCCCCGTTCGACGACGACGACTCGCCCCCGAGGCGCGACGCGAGGAGATCCTCCACATCGCAACACGTCTCCTCTCCGAGCGCGGCTTCAACGGGGTAGCACTGCAGGACGTGGCTGACGCGGCAGGGATGGCGAAGTCGGGTGTGCTTCATCATTTCCCCACCAAGGACAACCTGCTCGTCGAGCTGCTGAAGTATCGCGATCAAGGCGATCCCTCTCCGGCCGACCTTCTCGCCATTCCCGATCTCGATCGGGCGACCGCACGGGAGCTTTTGGACCAGGTGGTCGCGCGAAACTTCGAGCGACCGGAGATCGTCCGCCTCTTCACCGTGCTCGCGACAGAGTCGCTCGATCCCGCACATCCGGCCCATCAGTACTTCGGGGAGCGTCTCGCCAACCTCCGGATCGCTATCACTGAGGTGGCCTCGTTGATCCACCCCAACCCTGAGAGCGCGGCTCTGCGGATCATCGCTTTTCTCGACGGGTTGCAATTGCTCTGGCTCCGAGACGAGACCGCGCCCGTCCTCGCACTCTGGGCGGACTTCGCTGATGGCTTGTTCGCAGAGTAGCTCGTCGCGCGCAACTGGCCGTGGTTGCACGTGTCCCTCCTGCGGTCTAAAGTGACGCTACCGACCAAGTGGTCGGCAACGATTCTCGCGCGCGCTGAGGTCTTCACCTCAAGAACGGATAATGATGTCCGCCCCCCCCTCCTCAACGTTCCCACCGGTACCCCTAATCCAGGAGCCGTCCGGTCTCGAACCGGCCTTGCTCGGTTGTCTTTCGGGATCTTCTTCGCGGCTGTTGCCGTCTTCGCCCCTTCGTTGGGCACGTCGATAGCCCTGCTCCCGGCACGGCTGGCGGAAGCGGCACCGTCGGACAAGGTGACGCTGCTCGCTATCTTCGCCGCCTTGGCAGCCGTCGTGTCCTTCTTGTCGATCCTGACCTTCGGCACTATCTCGGATCGGACACGTGGCCGCTTCGGCAAGCGAAACCCCTGGGTGCTGATCGGAGGCGTGGTCTCGGCTGGCGCAACCATATTGCTCGCCTTCGCCGACTCGGTGCCCTCGTTGGGGGCCGGCTTCCTGCTCCAGGCCGTCGGCATCAACATCGTCTTGGGCGCTCTGACGCCAGTCATCCCTGATCGCGTTCCCAGCCACCGCAGGGGAGTTGTATCGACCGCCTTGGGAGCTGGCACTCTCATCGGCGGTACCGTCGGAGTAGTGGCCGCATCCGCGTTCGCACCCGATCACCGGGCAGCGTTTCTGGTGCTCGCTGTCGTCGCCCTCGTCCTGACGGTCGCGTACCTCGCGTGCGCTCCGGACTTCTCGAATCGAGATGAGCCGGTCACCCGCCGGAGCTCTTCACTGCTCGCATCGATCAGCTTCCCCCGCAACGCGCCGGACTTCTACTGGGCCTTCTTCGGCCGCCTCGGAGTCATCCTCGGTTATTACACCGTTGGCGCATTGCAATTCTTCGTACTCAGCGAGCACCTCGGACTTGACGAAGTGAAGTCAGCTCAGCTGCTCGGCACGGCTGCCGTCGTCAATCTCATCGGGTCGCTAGTCGGGGCGCTGTCAGCGGGTCCACTCTCCGACCTGATCCACCGCCGCAAAGCGGTGACCGTCGCGTCCGCCATCATCATCGGGGTCGGTGTCGTCATACCCGCGCTCGTGCCGGAGCCGCTCGGATTCCTGGTCTATACCGGGATCGCTGGGCTCGGGCTCGGCATGTTCTTCTCGGTCGACGCAGCGCTCCTCAGTGAGCTCCTCCCCTCCGAGGACTCGAGAGGCAAAGACCTCGGGCTCCTCGCTCTGGCGACTAACGCCGGTCAGCTACTGGGACCCCTCGCGGGCGCGGCGGCCGTCGGGACCGGGATGGGGTTCTCTCCCGTCTTCGTCATCGCTCTCGTCTTCTGTGTGGTGGGTGGCCTCCTCCTCCTACCCATCCGATCTGTGAAATGACCGATGCCGCGTTCCGCCCCCTCCTCCCCCTACTGCTGGACTCTTGAAAGGCTGAAGCATATGACCTCCACCTCTTCAGAATCGCGGACCACGGGTGCCGACGACGTCTTTGTGTCCGATCTGACCCTGAACGAGAAGGTGTCACTCGTCGTCGGGGCGAGCGGTTCCGAAACCGTCGCTATCGAGCGGTTGAACGTCCGCTCGGTGCGCCTCGTCGATGGCCCTCACGGGGTTCGGCGACACGTGGATGGAGCTTCGCTGGGGATGTTCGATTCGCTGCCCGCCACATGCTTCCCGACGGCGGTGACGCTCGGTTCCAGCTGGAATACGGCGCTCATGCAGGAGGTGGGCGTAGCACTCGGACTCGAGGCTGCGGCCGCCGAGATCGACGTGCTACTCGGCCCGGGAGCCAATCTCAAGCGAACTCCTCTCGGGGGCCGCAACTTCGAGTACTTCTCCGAGGACCCGGCTCTTTCCAGCGGCATGGCTTCAGCGTGGATACGCGGGGTGCAGAGCACAGGCGTGGGAGCATCATTGAAGCATTTCGCGGCGAACAACGCCGAGCAACGCCGATACGGAATCGATGTCTACGTCGACGAGAGGGCACTCCGCGAGCTCTATCTCGCCAGCTTCGAACGATCCGTGATCGACGAAAAGCCTCGCACGATCATGGCGGCCTACAGCAAGCTGAACGGCATCCACTGCACAGAGAACACCTGGCTTCTCAAGGACCTTTTGCGCGCGGAATGGGGCTACCACGGCCTGATCGTCTCCGACTGGGGAGCCGCTTGGGACGGCGTGGCCGCCCTACGAGGGGGAACTGACCTGACGATGCCGGGACCCCTTCCCGCCCGAGGCATCCTCACGGCCCTCGAACGCGGCGAGATCGCGATTACCCATCTCGACGAGGCCGCGGGCCGTGTGCTCGATCTCGCGAAGCGGCCCGCCCCCATGTCATCGGTAATCGATCACGAATCTCACCACCGGCTCGCTCGACGGGCAGCGGCGGAAGGCACCGTTCTTCTCAAGAACGACGGCGGCATGCTTCCCCTTGCCGCTGGCAAGACCATTGCGCTGATCGGCGCGTTCGCGAAAACCCCTCGTTATCAGGGGGCGGGGAGTTCGAACGTCGTGCCGACCAGACTGGACGACCTCGCCGACGTCCTCAGCTGCGCGGTCGGAGCCAAAGATGTCACGTACTCCCCGGGATACGACCGAACAGAGAGCACCACAACGCCGTCGATGCTCGCGGACGCCGCGAACGCGGCGAGCATGGCGAACATCGCCCTCGTGGTCATCGGACTTCCGGAGGTTCTCGAATCCGAGGGCGTTGACCGACGCCACATGCAACTACCTCCAGCTCACAACGAACTCGTCGCCGCCGTCATGGCCGCGAACCCGCAAACCGTCGTAGTTCTGATGAACGGCTCGCCGGTGGAGATGCCGTGGCGGGACGAGGTGCCTGCCATCCTCGAGGCCTACCTGGGAGGTCAGGCCGGCGGCTCGGCACTAGCCGACGTTCTGCTCGGAGTCTCGGAGCCCGGCGGCCGACTGGCGGAGAGCTTCCCCGCCCGATATTCCGACCACCCAGTGTCCAGTCTCCCGGCTGGACCGAAGCAGACCGAGTACCGGGAAGGCATCTTTCTCGGGTACCGCTATTTCGACACAGCCCAGGTCGAGGTCGCCTTCCCGTTCGGTCACGGTCTCTCGTACACGACCTTCCAGTGGGGAGAGGCCACCCTCCTGCAATCGGGCTCCGTCGATTCGGCCGACCTCTCGGTGACGTTGACCATGACGATCAAGAACGTCGGCGTGAGATCAGGTTCCGAAGTCGTCCAGATCTACGTCTCGGATCCTAAGGCGAGCGTCTACCGACCGGCTCAGGAATTGCGTGCGTTCGAGAAGGTGCATCTCGCTCCCGACGAGGACTCGATCGTCACTTTCCAGCTCGACAACAGGGCCTTCGCCTACTGGGACGTGGAGACGCAGGGCTGGGTGGTCGAACCGGGCCAGTTCTACGTACACGTCGGAGCATCATCGCGCGACATCCGACAGACGGTGGAGATCAAAATTGCGAGCTTCTCGCCGCATGCTCAGACTTCCAAGGCGCCGAACCCGTACGAGCACGTCAACCCGGACGCGTTTACACGGGCCGGATTCGAGGCTCTCCTCGGACGGAGACTGCCTTCGAACGAGGCCCCGCAGGCGGGACGATTCGGCCTGGACACCGCTCTCGGGGACATGCAAGGCACCCTCGTCGGCCGCGTGCTGTTCCGTCTCATGCGCCGACTAGTAGCTCGAGAGCTCGGCGTCCCGAAAGGTGACCCGCTAATAGCAATCGCGTCAGACGTGGTCAAGCAGATCAACTTCCGAATGTTCCCCACCTTGAGCGGCGGAACGGTCACCCCTGCCCGTGCGCGAGTGCTCCTATGGGTTGTCAATCGTTGCTCCCGGTCGTTCCTGGGACGTCGCGGCGGGGAAGTTCGTCGACCCGATTGATTAGATAGCTTGTCGTTGTCGACGCCGATCGGCGCGCCTTAACTGCCCCTCGTGGGCTACGCCTGTTGCGAAGCGACAGCTCCCTCAGCTGCTACAACGACCTAGATGGCGTCCGAATCGGCCTGGACCAGATTCCGCGATGCGGTTCGCATGTGCGCCATGATCGTCTCCCGCGCACGAGAGACGTCGACAGTGCCGATGGCATCGACGATCTCCCGATGACGGTCCACGCTCATGTTCTCGGTAGCCCGCTCAAATCCTCCATACATAATCGACATGCGAATCGACCCTTCGAGCGCTTCCCACGAAGTGAGAAGCGTGACGTTCTCGGTGATGGTGATGAGGGTGCGATGGAAGTCGAGGTCTGCTTCGATCCGTTCCTCGAGTTCCAGACCCGTCGCGGTCGCCATCCTGGACAGAGCGGAGCGCAGCTGGTGCACAGCTGTCTCGCGGTGCTCGCCCTCGATGATTAGTCGTGCCGCGAGCGACTCGAGTGCGCCGCGGACGATGAAGATGTCGTGGATCTCTTTCGGGGTGAGTACGCGCACGAGCATGCGGCCGCGGGGCCCGCTAGTGATGAGTCCTTGCTGCTGCAGCTCGCGCATCGCCTCGCGCAGCGTGCCGCGACTGATCTGCAGCCGCTGCGCGAGGTCGACCTCGGAGAGGTGGGTTCCGGGGGTCATCTCACCGGAGGTGATGGCCCGACGGAGCGCACCGAGGGCGAGTTGACGGAGATTCGTGCGTTCGAGGCCCAGGAGAGCGGTCAAATCAGCGGCCATCATGTCCTCGCGGGTTGCGATGCGGTGTCGACAGGAAGATGTCGACGGTCGCCCCGAGTCTACGAGGCGACAGAGTTCAGCCGAGCTCGGACAGGACCTTCACGACGATCCGCTCGGTGGTGAGCCCGTAGCGCTCGTGCAAGGTGGGCAGGGCGCCGGCGTCGAGGAAGGCATCCGGGAGCGCGACCGGTACGACGCGGCGTCCGACTCCGCGCTGCACGAGGGCGGATGCGACGGTCTCGAAGAGGCCGCCGACGACGGAGTGGTTTTCGAGGGTGACGGCAAGACGCGGAGTGTCGAGTTGGGCGACGACGGTCTCGGCGTCGAAGGGCTTGATGGTTGGGGAGTGCACGACGGCGACGTCGACCTTGTGCGCGGCGAGGGCCTTCGCCGCCTGAAGGGCTCGCATCGTCATCAGACCGCTGGAGACGAAGACCACGTCGGCGCCCTCTCGAAGCACCTTGGCCTTCCCGAGCTCAAAGCGGTAGTCGTACTCGTCCAGCACCGTCGGGACCTTCCCGCGCAGGAGCCGGAGGTAGGAGGGGCCGCTGCTCGCAGCGAGTTGCGGCACTGCCTGCTCGATGTCGGTCGAATCGCACGGGTCGACGATCGTGAGGTTCGGCATCCCGCGGAAGATCGCGATGTCCTCCGTCGCCTGGTGACTCGGACCGTAGCCAGTAGTCAAGCCTGGCAGGCCTCCGACGATGTTGACGTTGAGGTTCGGTTCGGCGATATCGAGGCAGAGGAAGTCGTAGGCGCGTCGAGCGGCGAAGACGGAGTACGTCGAGGCGAAGGGCACAAATCCCGTCTCGGCGAGTCCGGCGGCGGCACCGAACAGTACCTGCTCGGCCATTCCCATCTGGAAGAAGCGATCGGGGTGCGCATGCTGGAACACGTGCATGTCGGTGTACTTGCCGAGGTCGGCGGTGAGGCCGACGATCCGCTGATCCGTTTCGGCCAACGCCGCGAGGGCATGGCCGAAGGGCGCCGAGGCGGTCTTCTGGCCGGGATCCGCGAACGACGCGATCATCGCCGACGTCTTGAGCTTGGGGGCGGGGGTGGTGGTGTTCATGCTGCGTTCCCTTCGCGGGCCGCGGTCAGCTGGTCGCGGCAGATCTGCCATTCGTTCTCGTCGATGCGCATGAAGTGCGCCTTCTCGCGGTTCTCCAGCAGCGGCACTCCGCGTCCCACTCTCGTGTCGCAGAGGATCACTGCGGGTACTCCGATGGGCGAGGAACGCCGAGATGCCTCCTCGAAGGCGGATTGCAGTGCGGTGGTGTCATTGCCGTCGACGCGCTGCGCGAACCAGCCGAAGGCTTCCCACTTCGCGACGAGGGGCTCAGTGCGCAGCACGGTGTCGGTCTTTCCATCGGCCTGGAGGGCGTTGACGTCGACGGTGGCGATGATGGAGCCGAGCTGGTGGTGGTGGGCCGACATCGCAGCCTCCCACGTAGAGCCTTCGTCGATCTCGCCGTCGGAGAGGAAGTTGATCACTCGGGCGTTGTTGCCGCGCAGGCGCAGGCCGAGGGCCATGCCGACGGCGACTCCGAGGCCGTGACCGAGGGAGCCACCGGAGATCTCCATGCCCGGCGTGTAGGTCGCCATCCCCGACATCGGAAGGCGCGAGTCGTCGGATCCGTAGGTGACGAGTTCGTCGACCGCGATGATTCCCACCTCGGCGAGGGCGGCATAGTGCCCGATCGCGTAGTGCCCGGTCGAGAGGAGGAATCGGTCGCGGTCGTCCCACTCCGGGTCCTCGGCACGGTAGCGGAGCTGGTCGGTGTAGACGGTGGCGAGGAGATCGGCGGCACCGAGGCCCTGGCCGACATAGCCCTGGCCCTGGACCTCGCCCATGTCGAGGATGTGATGGCGGATGCGGTAGGCCGCGTCATCGATCCGGCGCACCCGCTCGAGCGCGGTCATCGGCTCAGCGAGAGCGGTTGCGGTGTCCGGTGCTTCGCTGGTGACGGTGTCCGGGAGGGAGGTCATGACGGGTCCTTTCGAAGGCGATGCATCAGAGGGAGACGGTCTGCGGAGTGGTGGCGGCAGCCTCGGCGGCGAGGCGTCTCTCGCGTGGGCCCCACGTGTCCCTCGTGAGGAAGGCGGCAACCAGGCCGATCGCGGCGTACCCGCTGAAGAGGAGGGCCGGGCCCACCCAGCCGTAGGAGAGGAAGAGCAGCGTGGTGACGAAGGGAGTGAAACCGGAGACCATCGCGGAGATCTGGTAGGCGAGCGATGCGCCGGAGGAGCGGGTCTGTGCCTGGAACAGTTCGGGGAACCAAGCGCCTTGCACGCCGGCGAGGGAGTTCTGGCAGATTCCGTACGCCACGGCGAAGGTGATGATGATCAAGAGGAACGATCCGGTGTTCACCAGGAGGAACATGGGGACGCCGAAGAGCACGGCGAACGCGGTCGACCAGAGGTAGACCGGCCGTCGACCGACACGGTCAGTGAGTGCTCCCCAAAACGGAGTGGCGAAGACTCCGAGGGCAGCAGCGATGCATAGTGCCGTGAGCGTTTCGGTGCGGTCGGCGAGCTCAGTGGTGTTGAGGTAGCTGATCATGTAGGTGATCGCAACGGCGTAGCCGGCCGTCTCGGCGATCCGTAGCCCGATGCCGCGCACGATGTTGCGCCAGTCGTCTCGGATGACCCGGGTGATCGGGGACTTGACGATGATGCCGGCCGTTTTGACGTCTTCGAATACGGGGGACTCCGGCACCTTGGAGCGGATGATCAGGCCGACGGCGACCAGGACGATGCTGGCCAGGAACGGGACGCGCCAGGCCCAGTCGCCCGGGAGGGCGCCGCTGGACAGGAAGACGAGGTTCGCGAGGAGTAGACCGACGGGGAATCCGGCCTGCACGAGTCCGGTGAAGAAGCCCTTTCGCGTCCATGGCGCGTGCTCGTAGGTCATGAGAATCGCGCCGCCCCACTCGGCTCCGAAGGCGAGTCCCTGCACGATGCGGACGACGACGAGCAGGATCGGCGCGAGGACGCCGACGCTCTCGTAGGTCGGCAGCAGACCAATGAGGAATGTGGCCAGGCCCATGACGATCAACGAGGTGACGAGGACCGGCTTGCGGCCGACCTTGTCCCCGAGATGCCCGCCGATGATTCCGCCGATCGGGCGAGCGGCGAAGCCGACCCCGAGGGTGGCGAAGGAGAAAAGGGTCCCGGTCACGGGATCGGTACCTGGGAAGAACACGGTTCCGAAGTAGAGGGCCGCGGCGGTGCCGAAGCCGATGAAGTCGTAGGTCTCAATGACCGCGCCCACGCTGGAGCCGACGGCCACCCGCTTGACGTCTTTCGTTCCGTGCACGGGTCCGCGCATCTGCAGAGCGTCGTTGCTCATCGAACACCTTCCATCCTCGTTGATCGTCGCTCTAGACGACTGCGGACCAGTGTGCGCGGTCCCTGCATTCCTGTCAACGACTAATTGTTGACTGTCGACAGCAGCGGGAATATCGTTGCGGTGTCGTCGTCGACGAGCTCGGCGACTGATCTCGCCGCTCGACTGCCGGGGGCGCAAATACTCCCAGGAGGAACATATGAGCACTCGCACCGCCGTCGTCACCGGAGCGACTTCGCCGCAGGGGATCGGCCTCGCCACAGCCCGCCGTTACGCCCGCGACGGCTGGGACGTCGTCATCCTCGACCTCGATGCCACCCTCGCCGGCGTCACAGCTCTCGACATCGCCGACGAATACGGTGTCTCGGCATTCGGCACGCGCATCGACGTCGCAGACGAGCGATCCGTGGCATCAGCGCACGCTGCCGTCGCGGCCGAGGTCGCAGCGGACCGACTCGCCCCTGTCGGCGCGTTGGCGAACATCGCCGGCATCACCTCGCCCGTGCCATTCCTCGAGACGACCCTTCAGCTGTGGAACACGGTCCTCGCCGTCAACGCGACCGGCACCTACCTCGTCACGAGAGCCTTCCTGCCTGACATGCTCGCTACCGGTTGGGGGCGCATTATTACCATGTCCTCGGTTTCCGCGCAACGCGGAGGGGGCGTCTTCGGCAAGGTGCCCTACTCCGCGGCGAAAGCCGCCGTCGTCGGCTTCACCAAAGCACTCGCTCGCGAACTCGGAGACAGCGGAGTGACCATCAACGCCATCGCTCCGGGCGCGGTCGACACCGCCATCCGCGTCGGATCAACTCCGGAGCAGGAACAGGCGATCGTGGACGCGATCCCACTCGGCCGCACCGCGTCGGTCGACGAGGTCGCCGCGGTCATCGCGTTCCTCTCCTCCGACGGCGCGGCTTACCTGACGGGCACCACAATCGACATCAACGGCGGAAGCCACCTGCACTGACCGGTACGGTGCTACGCCTCGCGTCCGAGGTCGCGGCGCCGCCGGGACCGGCGAATCCGTAGAGCCCGATCCCAGGTGTTCTCACCCATTGGGTCGCTTCAACCCGCGCCGGTGAATCTCGCACTTGCCCGTTCATTCACTCCGATCCTCGTGTGCGATGCAGAAGACAGACCAAACCGATCGGACGTCCGCTTCGAAGATTGCAGGACGGTGCAGTCCGAGGTAAGGGCGGTGCCTCACCCGAAGAGGCGCCGTCTCTCAGCCGCGGCGATCGGCGCGCAAAACAAGGAATGCCCTGCTGCTAGGACTATTCGTGCCGACCCCATCGAATCACGCCAAGGCCCGGTCGATCGACTGCGAAGCGACCAGATCAACTGCGGCCTCCGCTGGAACCTCACAAGTCGAGTATTTGAAGTCGTCCATCCGGTAGGCAAGCCGATCGTTCCGATCTGAGCAGACGCGATGCACGCACCGGCAAGCTCGAATGCCTTGCTCGGCTCCCCTGAACACTCCAATGCGATCAGCCCATCTCCGACGGTCACGCCCGCTCTAGAACTGCGTGCTGGCTATGCGTCACCATCGAACATCGAGGTGACGGACCCGTCCTCGAACACCTCATGGATCGCGCGCGCCAACAACGGTGCGATCGGCAAGATGGTGAGACGGTCCCACTTCTTCTCATCGGGCAGCGGCAGCGTATCGGTAACGACAACGGAGTCGATGAACTCGGAGCTAAGAAGCTCGCGTGCCGGCTCCGAGAAAATCGCGTGGGTCGCGGCGACCACGACCCCAATTGCTCCGGCATTCTTGAGCGCCTCAGCACCCTTAGCGATCGTGCGTCCCGTGTCAATCATGTCGTCGACGAGCAGGCACACGCGGCCGTTGACGTCTCCGACAATCTCGTGAATAGAAACGTGGTTAGCCACTCCGGGGTCGCGGCGCTTGTGGATGATCGCGAGCGGCACGCCGAGCTTGTCGCTCCAGATGTCGGCGACGCGGACGCGGCCCATGTCGGGCGAGACGACGGTCAGGGTCTTAGGGTCGAGCCTCTTGCGGAAGTGCTCGAGCAGGACGGGCATCGCGAAGAGGTGGTCGACGGGGCCGTCGAAAAAGCCCTGGATCTGCGCGGCGTGCAGGTCGACCGACATTATGCGGTCGGCTCCGGCGGCCTTGAAGAGGTCGGCGACGAGGCGGGCCGAGATCGGCTCGCGGCCGCGGCCCTTCTTGTCCTGCCGGGCGTAGGGGTAGAACGGCGCGACGACGGTGATGCGCTTGGCCGAGGCGCGCTTGAGGGCGTCGACCATGATGAGCTGCTCCATGAGCCACTCGTTGATCGGCGAGGTGTGCGACTGCATGACGAACACGTCGCCTCCGCGGACGCTGTCGCCGTAGCGCACGTACAGCTCGCCTCCGGAGAAAGTGCGCCCCTCGGTTGGGACCAGCTCGGTGCCGAGCTCGGCGGCGACAGCCTCCGCCAGTGCCGGATGCGCCCTCCCCGAGACCAAGACAAGGCTCTTCTTGTTGCTGGCGGTGATGCCCGTCACTGTTCTCCGCTTCCTTCAGTCGGCTAGTCCGCACCTGTGAGCTCGACGCCAAGGACACTTCCGCGGTAGTCACCGCTACGGTCCCAGGTTGATGGGTGTACGCCCAACTAGCCGTATCACGCTGCGAAGCGCAGGCTACGTGCGATCAAATTTTTAGACTGGCCGCCGACGCCGATCACGCTTCGTCCTCGATTCTATGTGCACCTGAGCCAGCCGGCCGCGCTGCAGACCACAAGGCGCCCTCGAGGTTTGACCCGTGGAGGCACGGACAACAAAGCTCGGTCTCTGTTGGTAGGCCGCGACCGCTCCCGATGCTTGGGCGCAGGCCGAAACGTCTTTTCATTCCCAGCCGGAGGCAAAGACGCACCCTAGCTCCGGCGCTCCTTCATGAGTGCAGCTCGCGTTTTGGTGATGACGGCGCGGGGGCGGCGCGGACACCTGACGCTCAGGACGCCCGAGCAGCTCCGAGAGACGGACGCGAACGCTGCCGTCTATCACCCGGCAGGAATCGCGGTTCTGCGCGCGGGTCCTGTGGATTCCCGCACGACGAGAGTCGCGCTCGGCCCATCCGATGGAACGGTTGCCGTCTTACCGTCGATTCGAGCGAGGAGGGCTCGAAGGGCGGCGCGGCCCTGAGTGGCGAAGTCTAGGCGGATGGTGGTGAGTGCGGGCGAGAAGTAGGCGGCTTCGGGGGTGTCGTCGACGCCGCTGACGCTCACGTCGGTGGGAACCCCGAGACCGCGGCGACCGAGCGCGCGGACGGCTCCGAGCGCCATCTGGTCGTTGGCGGCGACGATCGCGGTGGGGATGCGGTCATCGGGTAGGGCGATCACGGTGTCGTATCCCGAGCGGGCCGACCAGTCGCCATGCACGACGTCGGCCGCGGGCAGGCTATGGCGCCGGAGCTCAGCGTTGATGGCGCGGAGTCGGTTGCGTGCGGCCGACCACGTCTCCGGGCCGGCGATGTGCAGGAAGCGCCGGTGGCCTAGCCCGACGAGGTGGTCGACGAGCTCCTCGATGCCGCGGTGCTCGGGGTCCGCGGGGAGGCCGGTCTGCTCGGCCTCGGCAGCGATGACGACGGGCACGCGGAAATCGGTCTGCTCGAAGACGGCGCGTGTGCTGTCGGTCGAGGCGAAGGCGAGGATGCCGGCGAGCTCGTACCGGGTCAGCAGCTGCAGCGCGTCGCTGAGCTCGTCGACGTCGCCCATGTCGAGGGTGATGACATCGAGCAGGTACCCGGCCTCGCGGGCGGCAACGGTGGCTCCCCGGATGATCGTGCTGGGCCCCACCTGGTTCACCTCGTGGGTGAGCGCCCCGATGCGGGTCGCGCGCCCAGAGATCAGCGCTCGCGCGGTGAGGTTCGGCCGGTAGTGAACGGTCTCGAGCGCCTTCTGAATTTTCGCCGTGGTCGAGGGGCGCATGTCAAGTCCGCGCATGTAGCGGCTCACCGACTGGTGCGAGACTCCTGCGACCCGGGCGACGTCGTAGATCGTGGCGACCTTGTCGGTCGGCTCGGCGGGCGCGCTCTCGAACGCTGTCGTCACATCGCCCCCCCCGTCGTCACTTGCGCTTTCTATTTTTATCGATAACAATCGCTTTCGCCAACTGTTATCGAGAACAGTTCGGCGCAAACCACGATGGAGTGCCCCCGTGAGCGCATCGACGCCCTCCCTGCCCGCCGAGATCCTCTTCGGCATGGCCTACTACCCCGAGTACCACGTGACGGATCGTCTGGTCGAGGATCTCGACCTGATGGTCGCGGCCGGCATCACGGTCATCCGGGTCGGCGAGTCCGTATGGTCGACCTGGGAGCCGTGGTCGGGGCACTTCGAGCTGGAGTGGATGCAACGGGTCCTCGACGAGGCGCACGAGCGCGGTATCCGCGTCGTCCTCGGCACGCCGACTTACGCGGTGCCGCCGTGGCTGCAGACCGCCTACCCGGAGATCGCGGGGGAGCGGCGAACCGGCGAGAAGATCGCCTGGGGTGCCCGCCAGGAGGTCGACTACTCCCACCCCGCGTTCCGGTTCCACGCCGAGCGCGTGATCCGCGCGGTCATCGGCCGCTACGCCTCACACCCGGCGATCATCGGCTATCAGGTCGACAACGAGCCCGGACTCGAGCTGCTGCACAACCACGGCGTCTTCACCGGCTTCATCCGGAGCCTGCGCGAGCAGTACGGCGACGTCGAGACGCTGAACCGCGAGTGGGGCCTCACCTACTGGTCGCACCGGATCGACGACTGGAGCGAGCTGTGGCGCCCGGACGGCAACACGTTCCCGCAGTACGACCTCGCCTGGCGCCGCTACCAGGCGCAGGTCACAACCGATTTCATCGCCTGGCTGGCCGACATCGTACGCGAGTACTCGACCCCGGCGCAGTTCGTGACCACGTGCCTCCAGTACCCCCGCCGGGGCGTCGACGACCGCACCGTCTTCGAGGCGCTCGACATCGGCTCCGGCAATCCGTACTACGGGATGCAGGACCATCTCGACGCCGGCGTCGACCGGGAGCACCCGAACTACTGGACCACCTCCGGAGTTGCCGGCCTGTTCCGGCAGGCCGACCGTCTCTACTCCTCAAAGCAGCAGCGCTACCTCGTCACCGAGACCAACGCGCAGGCCATCGACGCGGCGGAGGCGAACTTCCCGCCGTACCCGGGCCAGCTGAAGCAGGTCGCGATCGCCTTCGTGTCGCGCGGCGCGGCGATGATCGAGTACTGGCACTGGCACACGCTCCCATTCGGCGCCGAGACGTACTGGGGGGGTGTGCTGCCGCACAGCCTCGTCCCCGGTCGCGTCTACGACGAGGTCGCAGCGATCGGCGCCGAGCTGAAGAGCCTCGGCGGCGCGCTCGAGGGCTTCGTCCCCGATGCCGACGCGGCCGTGCTCTGGTCCACGCCGAGCCGCTACGCGATGCAGTTCATGCCGCCCTTCCCCCGTGACGGCCGCCCCGACGAGGAGTCCTACGAGTGCATCGTCGACTCCTTCTACCGCGGTGTGATCGACTCCGGGCGTCAGGCGCGGATCCTGCACGTCGAGCAGGCGCGCGACCTCGGCGCCGCGGAGCTCGCGAAGCGATTCCCCGTCGTGATCGCGGCCGGCCTCTACATCAGCACCGACGAAGACCTCGAGCTGCTGCGCGAGTACGCCGCCCACGGCGGGCACCTCGTCCTCGGACCCCGCAGCGTCTACGCGGATGAGGAGGCGCGCGCCCGCATCGAGGTCGCTCCCGCCCGTCTGACCGGCGCTGCCGGCGTCAGCTACGAAGAGTTCTCCAACCTGGAAGCGCCGCTCGGCGTGACGGGAGGTTCAGACTTCACGGTGTCCGCAGAGGCGCGCGGAACGCTCTGGGTCGACGGCCTCCGGCCCGAGGGCGCCACCGAGCTGGCGGGGTACACGCACCCACGTTTCGGGCGGTTCCCCGCCGTAACCACAAGCCGCTGCGGCTCCGGCGACATCACGGTCGTCGGCACGATCCCCAACCCCGCCTTCGCCGCCGACATCCTCTCGTGGGTTCTCGGCGAGAGGGTCGCAGCCGGAGTCGTCGCGACCGACGGGTCCGTGACGGTCACCTCCGGCACCGCCTCCGGCGCGCGGTTCCACTTCGCCTTCAACTGGGGCTGGAACGAGCGCTGCGTGACGCTCGCCGCCCCGGCCACCGACGCGTTCTCGGGTGAGGCGTTCCCCGCCGCCGCCGAGCTGCGCCTCGGTCCCTGGGACGTGCGCGTCCTCCGCATCGACGCCGAGGAGGCGCACCAGTGGTGACCATTCAGGAGCTCGCAGAGCGCAGACCCACCGTCGCGCCCGACTCCACTCCAGTGCGAGCCACCCCCACGCGTGCCAGGCGCGACTGGACGGGCTGGCAGTTCACCGGGCCGTTCGCCCTCGTGTTCGTGCTGGTCTTCATCGCCCCGCTCGTCTACGCGCTCTGGCTGAGCCTCTTCCAGAACCGAATCATCGGCGGCAACTCCTTCGTCGGCGTCGACAACTACATCGCCGTGCTGAGCGACCCGCAGTTCTGGGACGGGTTCCTGCGCGTCGTGCTGTTCCTGCTGGTGCAGGTCCCGATCATGCTCGTGCTCGCACTCGTCGCCGCCCTCGCCATCGACAGCGTCCGCCTCTACGGGGCGGGCCTGTTCCGGATGATGCTGTTCCTCCCGTACGCCGTGCCCGCGGTCGTCGCGGTGCTGATCTGGGGGTTCCTCTACGGGAACAACTTCGGCCTGACCGCGAACATCAACGACTTCCTGGGGTCGGACGTGCTGAGGCCGCTGACGGCGTCGTGGATCCTCGCATCGATCGGCAACATCGTGACCTGGCAGTACATCGGCTACAACATGCTGATCTTCTATTCGGCGCTGAAGACGATCCCCACCGAGCTGTACGAGGCGGCCGAGCTCGACGGCGCCCGCGGCTTCCAGGTGATCCGGGCGATCAAGCTGCCGGCCGCCCGGGGAGCGATCGTCATCGCGACCATCTTCTCGATCATCGGCAGCTTCCAGCTCTTCAACGAACCCAACGTCCTGAAGCCCCTCGCCGAGAACGTGATCTCGTCCTACTTCACCCCGAACATGTACGCCTACAACCTCTCGTTCGCAGGCCAGCAGTTCAACACCGCGGCGACAGTCGCGATCGTGATGGGCGTGATCACCGCCGTGATCGCCTACGTCGTGCAGCTGCGCGGCAGCCGAAAGGACGACCTGTGAGCATCACCACTCTTCGCACGGTGAACCCGAGCGCGCGACGGGCATCGACGATCAGCCGCCCCCGCAAGTCGATCGCGCTGACGATCGTCATGATCCTGTTCCTTCTCTACGCCGTCATCCCGCTGCTCTGGCTCGTCATCAACGCGTCGAAGACGCAGGCGGACCTCTTCAGCACGTTCGGCCTCGGGTTCGGCAACAGCTTCGCGCTGGTCGACAACATGATCGAGACCTTCCGCTACGACGACGGGATCTTCCTCCGCTGGCTCGGGAACACGCTCCTCTACGTCGTCGTCGGCGCCGGCGGTGCGACCCTCCTCGCGACCCTCGGCGGCTACGGCCTGGCCAAGTTCCGCTTCCCGGGACGCCGCGCGTACTTCGCGGTCGTCCTCGGTGCAGTCGCTGTGCCCGGCACCGCGCTGGCCGTCCCGACGTTCCTGCTGTTCAGCCAGCTGGGCCTGACCAACACCCCGTGGTCGATCATCATCCCGTCGCTGATCACGCCGTTCGGGCTCTATCTGGTCTGGGTCTACACGATCGACTCGGTGCCCACCGAGCTGCTCGAGGCGGCGCGACTGGACGGCGCGAGCGAGATGCGCACCTTCTTCACCATCTCTCTCAAGCTGCTCACCCCCGGAGTCGTGACGGTCGCGCTCTTCTCGGTGGTCGCGACCTGGAACAACTACTTCCTGCCGCTGATCATGCTGAGCGACCCCCAGTGGTACCCGCTCACCGTCGGCCTCAACCAGTGGAGCTCGCAGGCGAGCGGGGTCTCGGCCGACCCCATCTACAACCTCGTCATCACCGGCTCCCTCATCACGATCATCCCGATCGTCCTGATCTTCCTCGTCCTCCAGCGCTTCTGGCAGTCCGGCCTGAGCGCCGGCAGCGTCAAGGGCTGACTCTTCTCCCTCCTCACCCCTGCATCACCACAACGAAGTGAAAGGAACACCCATGTTCAACCTCCGCAGAGGCGCGCGGCGTGCCCGCACTGTCGCGGGCCTCGTCGTCACCGGTCTCGCCGCGATGTCCCTCGTCGCGTGCAGCTCGGGCTCCGGCTCGAGCGCCGCAGGATCGGCCGACGACCTCGACGCAGCACTCGAGAAGGGCGGCAGCCTGACGTACTGGACCTGGACCCCCTCGGGCGAGGCGCAGGCCGAGGCGTTCATGAAGGAGTACCCGAACGTCGACGTCGAGGTCGTCAACGCCGGCACCGCGACCGACGAGTACACCAAGCTGCAGAACTCCATCAAGGCCGGTTCCGGCGCGCCCGACGTCGCCCAGATCGAGTACTACGCCATGCAGCAGTTCGCCCTCTCGGACGGCCTGCTCGACCTCACCCCCTACGGGATGGGCGACCTCGAGGACTCCTACACCGCCTCCACCTGGGGCGCCGTGAACCTCAACGGCGGCCTCTACGGCCTCCCGCAGGACTCCGGCCCCATGGTCATGCTCTACAACAAGACGGTCTTCGACCAGTACGGCCTCGCCGTCCCGACCACCTGGGACGAGTACATCCAGGAGGCGCAGAAGCTGCACTCGGCCGACCCGTCGAAGTTCATCACCAACGACGCCGGCGACCCCGGCTTCGCCGACCCTCTGATCTGGCAGGCCGGCGGCACGCCCTTCACGACCGACGGCACCGACATCGCCATCGATCTGCAGGACGAGGGCACGCAGAAGTGGGCCGACACCTGGAACCAGCTCCTCGAGCCTGGCCTGCTCTCGCCCATCCCCACGTGGTCGGACGAGTGGTTCACCGCCCTCGGCAACGACTCGATCGCGACACTGATCACCGGCGCCTGGATGCCCGGGATCCTCGAGAACTCCGTCCCCGACGGTGCCGGTGACTGGCGCGTCGCTCCGCTGCCCAGCTACGACGGCTCCGCCGCGACCGCCGAGAACGGCGGCAGCGCCCAGTCGGTCATCAAGCAGTCCGAGAACCCGGCTCTCGCGGCCGCGTTCCTCCGCTGGCTCAACAGCTCCGACGAGAGCATCGACGTCTTCCTCGGCACCGGAGGCTTCCCCTCCACGACCGCCCAGCTCGAGGCCGACGACTTCCTGAACGCCACGCCCGAGTACTTCGGCGGCCAGGAGATCAACAAGGTCCTCGTCGACGCCTCGAAGAACGTCGTCGAGGGCTTCGAGTACCTGCCGTTCCAGGTCTACGCCAACAGCGTCTTCCCCGACACCGTCGGCCAGGCCTACGCCAACGGCACCGACCTCAACGAGGGGCTGAAGGACTGGCAGGACAACCTCGTCACCTACGGCGACTCGCAGGGCTTCTCGGTCAATGAGTAGCACGACCCCGGGGCCCGGGCGGCCGACCGCCCGGGCCCTTCCCCTCCTTCCCCCCCAGAGATCTCAGGAGAGAACAACGATGTTCATGAAGGAACGACGGCCCCTCGGCCGAACGGCGGGCCGCGCGCTCGGAGTCTTCACCCTCGCGGTGGCGATGCTCGGCGGTTCCGCACTCACCGCCCAGGCGTACGTGCCGCAGAGCGGGATCGTCTACCAGCTCGACCCGAACCAGCCCTGCCTCAAGGGCCGAGGCAACTGCGCCATCTACCCCAAGTCGGCACAGCTCCCCAGCGGCCGGATCGTCGCCGCCTTCGAGGAGTCGATCGTCGCGCCCTCCGGAGGCGCAGCAGGGCAGGACATGCCCGTCTACTCGAGCGACGACGACGGGGACTCGTGGCAGCCGCTCTCGCGGGTCGGAGCGCCGGCCTCCCTCTCCTCCGACCCGCAGTACGCGGAGTACACCAGCAACTGGACCAACCCCTACCTCTACGTCCTGCCCCAGGCCGTCGGCGATCTGGCCGCGGGCACCCTCCTCCTCGCGACCGTCGTCTCGGGCGAGGACGAGTACTACCGGGAGCAGAAGGCCGCCGACCCGAACTGGCTGCCGAACAACGACGGCGACCGGCGCGACGTCGGCATCGCCCTCTACGCGAGCACCGACGAGGGCGCCACCTGGTCGATCCGCAGCATCGTCGCCGCAGGAGGCTGGCAGGGTGGCAGCGCCGGCGCCAAGGGCCAGAACATCGCGACCGCGAACACGAACCGCCAGGTCGACCCGGTCTGGGAGCCGCACCTCATCGTGCGCGACGGGAAGCTCGTCGTCTTCTACTCCGACGAGAACGACTACCTCGGCTTCGACGCCACGACCGGAGTCGCGATCCCCGACCCCGCCAACGCGACCGCACCCGACTCGATCGGGCAGATCCTCGCGCACCGCACCTGGGACGGCCGCGCCTCCTCGAGCTGGGGCCCGATCACCGTCGATGCCGCCGGCTTCACCGAGGACCGCGGCAACGGCAAGACGCAGATCGGAGGCGGCCGGCCCGGCATGACGACCGTCGCACCGACCACCGACGGCAAGTGGTTTCTCACCTTCGAGTACTTCGGCGGAGGCGACGATGTCCGGTACAAGGTCGCCGACGACCCGCTGCGGTTCTTCGCCGACGGCGACCCGGACGGCCAGAACATCTCCGCACTGCCCAAGGCTCCCGGCTCCCGTGTCCACGCCCGCGGCGGCAGCCCCGTCCTCGTGACACTGCCCGACGGACGCATCCTGTACAACGGCTCGAACAGCGGCAACATCTGGGTCAACGAGAGCGGCCGCAGCGACGGCGCATGGACCGAGTACCAGACCCCGCTCGGCGGCGGCTACAGCCGCAACCTGCAGTACGTACAGGGCACCGGTCGCGTCGTGATCCTCCAGGCCACCTGGGGCGGACCGGGCACGCAGGCGACCATCCGCCACGGCGAGGTCGACCTCGGCGACTCGCAGGGCGCCTACTACCAGCTCGTCAACCGCAAGACCGGTCAGATCCTCGGCACCGGCGGCAACGACAACGACGACAACATCGGCAACGCCGACACGCCGAGTGTCGCCTCCGAAGCGGCGTCCGCCGCGGTCGGCGACTCGCAGTACTGGCACCTCACCGAGAAGTCCGGAGGCGCTTACACGCTGCTCAACAAGGCCGGCGGTCGCGAAGCGGCGATCTGGGGCGGCGGCGCCTCCTCGGGTCAGCGCCTCGGCCTGTGGGTCGACAACACCGCTCCGGGGCTCTGGAACCTGGTGCCCGCCACCGACGGTTCCGTGCGATTCCAGTCGACGCGCAACACCTCGCTCTACCTCTCCGGAGCGAGCGCGAGCTCGCCCGTCACGCTGCAGCCGTCGGCGACCGACGGCTCGCAGGACTGGACACTCGTCCAGCTGGCGCCCACCGCCTCCGCTCTGACCACCGCCACCCGGTCGGAGCGCCTGATCGGCACCGACCAGGTCGCACCGGGAGCCGCCGTCGCGCTCGACGCGACCGCGACGAACCGAGCCGGCACCGCTCGGCACGCCGGAGTGGACGGGCACGCGTACGCGCTCGTCGGCGACGCCGTGACCGATCTCGGAGTCGTCGCGTTCGACTCCTCGCAGCGCGGCAGCATTACGCTGCCCGCCTCGCTCACCGGAGGAACGACGGCACGCATCGCTGTCGCCTTCGACAGCGGCCCGCTGGTCTGGGACACCATGACAGTGCGCGATCCGGCGACCCTCCCCCTGACCACGACGGCCACGAGCCGTTGCGTCGCGGGCAAGGTAGTCCTCACGACCATCGTTTCCAATGGCAGCGCCTCGAACGTCGATGTGACGGTCAACAGCGCCTATGGCTCGAAGACAACGGCCGCCGTGAAGCCGGGCTCGAACACGAGCTCCGCCTTCACGACCCGCCTAACCACGATACCCGCCGGCCAGGTGACCATCACCGGCACCGGCGTCGTCTCGGGTGAGACCGTGACCACGACGTCGACGACCGCATACCCCGCCCGCACCTGCTGACACGACGGGGGCACAGCCGCTATCAGCGCTGCGCCCCCCGCCCACCGATCCGAGGCTGCGACGTGTCGCTCCTCGCCCTGACCGCCCGCCCGGGCCGGAAACCCCCTTCCTCCAGCCCGGGCGGGCTTCCTTCACGAGCGTGTCCGCGATGATGCAGACCGCGGAACAGAGAACAGGTGTAATGAACATCCGCTCCCTCCGCATCCGCGGCGCCGCCGGAGTTGCGGAAGGATTTCTCCTGCTCGGCGTCGCCGGCACCGCGATGGCCGACAATCAGCAGGGCACCGGCGACGTCGACATCGCTCTCCTCGCCACTTCGGGCTCGCATTCGAGCGGCGTGCTACCCCGCATCCCCCTTGGCGTGACGGCAGCTTCTTTGACGCCTCAGAATCGATACTCATGCAGGTTCGAGTCAGGAAGAGGGGTCGCGGTAATGCGTGGCCTCCCTTTCGTTGGCCCCACTCCAACGGGCAGCGACGTCGTTCAGGGCACGGGTGGTAGCCGTCGCGACGACCGATCGGCATCGGCATCGGTTAGCGGCTCGCTGTAGTCCTCGAGCGCCATATGAAGGGGAGAGCACAGTCGCTCTGGTAATACGGGACCGGTTCCGGTCACCGAGCCACGAGCGTCCCGCGGCGCCATACCCTCCGGATCAGCTGGACACCAGGCCGATAGGCGAGGTGCGAAGGATCCGGTGCGTCGAGCTCGACGAGATCTGCTCGTGCGCCGACGCGAAGCGTCCCGACATCATCGCGCCGAAGCGCCGTCGCGCCACCGAAGGTCGCTGCCCACACAGCTTCGGCCGAGGTCATCCCCATCTCGCGGACGGCGAGAGCGACGCAGAAGGGTAGCGACGAGGTGAAGGAGGAGCCCGGGTTGCAGTCGCTGGCGAGGGCGACGTGGACTCCTGCGTCGATCAGTCGTCGGGCGTCCGGGTACGGCTGTCGAGTGGAAAACTCGACACCGGGCAGCAGGGTAGCGACGGTCTGAGAGCGGCTGAGCGCGGCGATGTCGTCGTCGGTGAGGTAGGTGCAGTGGTCGACGCTCGCGGCATCAAGCTCGACGGCGAGTCGAACGCCCTCGCCCGGGCCGAGCTGGCTCGCGTGCACGCGCACGCCCAGACCGCGATCGCGCCCAGCGAGAAGGATCTGGCGCGATTCGTTGGGGGTGAAGGCTCCGGTCTCGCAGAAGACGTCGATCCAGCGGGCATGAGGCGCAGGCGTCGAGCATATCGCCGATGACGAGGTCGATGTACTCTTCACGTCGCTCGGCGTATTCGGTCGGAACGACGTGCGCGCCGAGGTAGGTCACCTCGTCGGTGAGCTGCGCGGCCAAACGCACGAGGCGTTCCTCGGTCGCGAGGTCGAGGCCGTATCCGCTCTTGATCTCGAGGGTGGTGGTGCCGTGCGCATGCGCCTGGCTCAGCAGGTGCTGCGCATTCGCGAGGAGTTCGTCGTCGGAGGCGGCCCGGGTCGCGGTGACCGTCGAGCGGATCCCACCGGCGGAGTAGCGGCTTCCTGCCATGCGTGCCTCGAACTCGGCCGAGCGGTCGCCCGCGAAGAGGACGTGGCTGTGCGAGTCGACGAAGCCGGGGATGACCGAGCGTCCGCCGACGCGAGTCACGGTGTTGGCGGCGGGGGCGTCGGACGCCGCTCCGATCCAGGCAATGAGTCCGTCCTCGACGACGACTGCGGCATCGGTCCACGTGCCCAGGTCGCCGATGACCGGGCGGGAGCCGTCTCGGGGCGTGTTGATGACGAGGGTGCCGATATCGGTGAGGAGGTGGGAGGAGGTCATCGAAGGGGCCTTCCGCTGATCTGGGCTTTGGGTTCGTCGGTGCGTTCGCGCGCCTCGTCGAGCGCATCGAGCGCGGCGGCGAGCAGCCCCGTAGTGCCGGTGGTGTCGACGAGGCGTCCGCCGACGATGGTGGTGCGGATGTCGGCGGCAGTCGCCACCAGCGGCAGCGCCTCGGCAGGAGCTCGGAGGGTCCGCATCGATTCCTCGTCGAGCTCGACGAGGTCGCAGACAGCTCCGACGGAGATACCGCCGCGCCATCCGAGTGCGCGGTAGCCGTCGACGGTGCCCGCTCGCCAGAGCTCGGCGGGTGAGAACACTCCGCGGCGGTGGCGGGCGAGGCGTTCCCCTGCTTCGAGTCCTCGGAGCTCGAGCAGCGGGTCGATGACGGCGTTCTGGTCGGAGCCGATGGTGACGGAGGCGCCAAGCGCGGCGAGTGCACGAGCCGGCCCGATGCCGTCGCCGAGGTCGGCTTCGGTGCTCGGACACATCACGACCGCTACTCCGGCCCCGCCGAGGAGGTCGTGGTCGGAGTCGGACAGGTGTGTCGCGTGCACGACGGAGAGCCGGCGCGAGAGAGCACCTGCTCGGGCGAGCAGCTCGGTGGGCGTGAGTCCAGTGGCGGCGAGGCACTCCTCGTTCTCACGGGGCTGCTCCGACAAATGGATGTGCAGCGGGACATCAGCAGGCAGGCCGGCGACCAGCGCGGAGATCTCCCGCTCGGGTACGGCGGGCACCGAGTGGATGGCGGCCCCCAGGAGCACATCGCGGTGGCCAGCCAGATCGGAGCGGAGGCGATGCCAGCGGTCGAGCCACGCGGCGGCGCTTCCGTCCCCGAATCGCAGCTGCTCGGGTTCGAGTCCTCTGCCGAGACCGCCTCCGAGGTACAGGGTGTCGAGGAGGGTGAGCCGGATGCCCGCGTCCTGCGCGGCGTCGGCGACGGTGCGCTCCATCGCATGCTCGGGTTCGCGGTACGGCGCGCCACCCGGTCGGTGGTGGACGTAGTGGAACTCGCCGACTGCGGTGTAGCCGGCGGAGAGCATCTCTCCGAAGACCGCGCGGGCGAGGGAGCGGTAAAGGCGGGGATCGAGCGTCCCGGCGACGGCGCACATCTCCTCCCGCCACCGCCAGAAGTCCCCTCCCTCGGCATGCGTGCGGCCGCGGAGGGCCCGGTGGAAGAGATGCGAGTGGGCGTTCGCGAACCCCGGGCCGACGGTGCCGAGCCGGTGGCCAACCTTGTCCGGAATCAATCAGTCCAGGCGGACGGGTCAGGATGTCGGATCGAACAGAAGCTGGCGAGAGCACGCGTCGAGGACTGCACTGCGCTCGTCGCCCTCCGTGAGGCATGACTCCTCGAAGGCAAGGCGCTGGGACTTGGGTCCTTCGGGCACAAGACTTAGCATCTGCTCTGCCGAGCCGGAGCACGTTTCCAGAACCAAGAGCTGTCCCCGGACGGTGATGCAAGTCCCCTCCGTGCGTGATCGCACGAGGATCTCCTCGTCGGAGACGGGGATCGTCTGCCACTGCTGGTTGGCGCCGCCGTTGCAGTCATAGATGATCGCCGTCGCATCCCCCTCCAGTCCGGGTGCATCGAGGCAGCGGTCGTCGGTGGCGGTATGAAACTCTCGGAACGGCGTTCCTGGGGCAACGCCGTCGATGGTCCCCTCGGACACTGAGATCGACAATGCAGTCGACCACTCGAGGGAGAGCGAGCGTTCGGTGGGGAAGGTGAGGGGTAGCCACACGTAGTCGGAATCGTTCACTGGCGCGTCTCTGGCTCCCGCCCATCGGTCACCGAGGTAGAGGAAGCTCGTGCGCGAGGACCCGGCGACGGGGAGGACGAATGCCGCCTGCGAGCCGAAGGCCTCGGCGTCTCCAACGGGTAGAAGTTCGCTCCAAGGTCCGGCCGGATCAGGTGCCGTGGCGTACATCGCTTGGTTGGGGTCCCAGCCAGTGGCTCCCGACGTCATGAGGAAGTATGTGTCGTTCCGCTGGAAGAGCGCGGGGGCCTCCCGGTAGGCACCCGGCCACAGTGTTGTGAGCAGAGCTACCGGTTCGGTGAAGTCGTCGGAAAGTCGGTAGATGTTGAGATCAGCGTTGCTTGAAGTGGCGGAGGCGAGGTAGGCCGAGCCGTCCTCTGCTTGGAAGACGGTCTGGTCCCGGCTCTCGTAACCCAGGGGCCGGAAGCTGCGCTTATAGACGTAGTCTCCGTCGATCATCGGCGACACTGCGACGGCTGTTCTTGCCTGGTTGTAGTCCACTCCGTTCTCCCAGTGCATCCAGAGCACGAAGGAATCGGTCGGCTCGTTAAAGAGCAGCTTGGGTCGCTCGATGGTGGCGCCCACGAGGTCCGGCGCGGAGGCCTGGGTGAGGATGTCGTGCTGGAAAGTCCAGTTCGCCAGGTCGGGCGAGCTGTAGAGCGACACGGACTCGAAGCGATTTGACTCGTTCCGGTTTTCTCCTACCCAGTAGAAGACACCGTCGTGCTCCAGCATGCCGCCGCCGTGGGCATGGATGGGAGCCCCGGCGGTGTCGACGAACAGGGTGCCGTTCGGTGGCGTCCGTGCTGATGTGGTCGCCTCGGCGGGGGAGAACGTAGCGGAGGCGGACGGCGGTTGTGGGTCCGGGCGCTGTGAGCGTGGACCGAAGCCCATGCTGAGTGCGAAGATGGCCGCGGCGAGGCCGAGCGCGATGAGTGCGATAACGCGTGGTCGAGTGAAAATTCTCACGGGATTTCCTGGCGGCGTCCCGGCTCGGGTTCACGCACAGACATGCGTGGGTATAAAGCCGGAGGAAGACGCGCGCGTCGAGGGAAGTTTAGACCATATCGGCTCCTCATGAGCGCTGCAGGTCGCTCAGCTCAACGTCCTCCAGACTTCTCCGAGTTGATTGGAAGTGTCACCTGACCGGACTGTTCGCGGGCCCGACTGTCGTTATCGAGCTGGCCTGCGCAGCACCAGCCGGCTCGACCAGCAGTCGAGGGCGTATCGGCGGATCCGGCCGCCGGGTCGAACGCGGGCGTAGCGCTCCGCCGGTTCTCGTCTGTTAGAAGCCGATCTCACCTCTGCTCCTTCACCCGAGGGAGCAGCCCGGCACCGACGGGGCGGCGGTGTGAGTTCGTCGGCTCGCAGCAGGGCGCGCGGTGTCTCACGACGAGCAGGATAAACTTAGGAAATCTCGGATTAGCGATCAGGAATTGAGGGCGTGCAGCCGATGGACGATTCGACGGCGTCGGCCCGGCGTCGGCTTCATCGCCGGCCGTCTCTCACTGATGTAGCCGCTCTAGCCGGTGTTGCTCCGATCACGGTGTCTCGTGTCGCCAATGAGCACGAGAACGTTGACCCCCTGACTCGGGAGCGTGTTCTCGAGGCCATGCGGGAAATCGGCTATCAGCCGAACCGGATGGCTCGCGCGTTGCGTTCAGGGCGTTACCGCAACGTCGGAGTCATCGTCTTCGGTTTGGGAACGATCGGCAACGTTCGAACGCTGGAGGCGATCGCGGCGGCGTGTGCCGCCGCGGACTATTCGCTCACTCTCGTTGCGATCGAAACGGCGGACCAGGAGCACGTGTCCGCTGCGTTCACCCGGATGCGGCGGGAGGACGTTGATGGCGTCGTCATTGTTCTCGATCAGAACTTGATGGATCATGCGATCGCCCAGCTTCCGACCGGACTACCGGTCGTTGTCGTCGATTCGAACGAACGGCCGGACTACCCGGTGATCGATACCGATCAGCGCCAGGGGGCGCGGTTGGCAACACAGCACTTACTCGATCTGGGCCATCGGACCGTGTGGCATGTTACGGGCCCGTCTAGTTCCTTCGCTGCCGTCCATCGCGAGGACGCCTGGCGGGAAGCGTTGGTCGCCGCCGGCCGCCCAGTACCTGAACCGATTCGTGGGGACTGGACGCCGCGCTCCGGTTACGCGGCGGGCGTGCTACTTCGCGAGAACCTCCAAGCGACCGCTGTTTTTGCCGCAAATGACCAGATGGCTCTCGGGATCATCGGGGCTTTTCATGAGGTTGGGATCAAGGTGCCGGCCGAGGTAAGCGTCGTCGGTTTCGATGACGTGGACGAGGCGGTCTCGCTGTGGCCGCCTCTCACGACGATTCACCAGCGGTTCGACCTCGTGGGCAGTACCGCTTTCGATACGTTGCTGGCGAAGATTGATGACCACGAGTTCCGCTCGAAGACCGTCCGTATCCAGACGTCGCTCGTGGTGCGTTCGAGCACGGCGGCGCCCGCTCGAAAGGTGTGACCGGCGCCTCCAATTGGCACGCCGGTCACACCGTGCGGTCAGGTCAGCGACCAGCTCTGGTGGCGGGCGCCCGAGCAGGTGTACACCTTCACGGCGTTACCGTTCGCTGTACCCGCGTTCCAGACGTCGAGACAGAGGCCGGACTGCTCGGCGACGATCGCTCCGCCGGTGGTCACCCGCCAGCGTTGGTTCGCTCCGCCGTTACAGGTGTAGGTCTGCACTGTCGTACCGGGCGCGACGCTGTATCCGGCAACATCCAGGCACAGACCCGATTCGACTCCGACGATTGTCCCGTCGGCCCCAAGCCGCCACCGTTGATTGCTCGCGCCCGAGCAGTCGTAGATCGTCACCGGAGTACTCGGCGTCACGCTGTGCCCGGGCACGTCGAGACATTTGCCGGAGGCGGCACTCACGATCGACTTCGACGCGGCGGTCTGGGACATGCGCCAACCGATGTGGATGCGATCAAGGGCGGACTGATTCGTGACGGCCAGCCCGATCGTGGACCCGTTCCCGTTCTGGGTAGCTCCAGAAAGGGTAAACATGCGCCACTGATCGTTGTCCCGCACGCCCACCCAATGGATGGAGCCGATCCTCTGAGCCGCGAACTCGTCGGTGAGCGCCCGGATGTACTGCACGTTGTTCTCCGTGCTCGCCGCGTTCTTGAAGTCGTAACCGGTCGCGAGGTAGGTTCCGAATTCGGTCATGACAGCGCGGTTCGCGAACTCACCGACGACTTCGCGGATCTGGGAGCGCCACTGATCGTAGGTGCGGGCGGGCTGCCACTCGGCGTAGGTGTGGAACGCCAGCTTCGTGCCCGAGAAGCGGGTGTCACGACCAGCGTCGGTCGTGTTGTAGCTCATACCGGAGCCAGGGACGAGAACCCGGGAACGATCGATCTGCGGGTAGCGGTTTATCCACGTGGCGGCCTGATCGAGCCACTCGGACGTCGAGTAGCCGAAAGGCTCGTTAAAGATCTCGAAGTGAACACTGCTGTTCGAGTTGTAGCGGGCCACGATCGCGTCCCACATCCCCTCCCAGCCCTGGTCCATGCGCCCGTCCCGGGCGTAGGTGCCCAGGCACTCCTGGTCCCATTCGGCCAGGACGACCTTCATTCCCCGTGCAGTGATGGCGTCGATGGCTGCTTGGTAGGAGTTCCACCAGGACCCGCCGACGGTTGTGACGTTCACGGGGAGGCGGACGGTGTTCGCCCCCCGTGCCGCCAGCTGATCGGCCACAGCGGTCGCTTTCGAATGCACGGCTGCGTAGCTGTCCGAGTCCCAGAGACCTGAGGGGACGACATTGCCGCAGACGTAGTTGTCTCGGGCATCGGCCCAGTTCCATCCGCGGATGTCCGACGCCGCGATGCTGGATGCGGGTCCCGGTGTTGCGGCAGCCGCCGACGCGGGAGCGCTGGCAGTCAGGGCGAGGACCCCAGCCATCGCCATGCCGGTGAGTAGGAGAGCAGCGGCGCGAAGACGCTGCAGTGATCGGATTCGAGGGGGCATTCGTTGGCACCTCTTCAGTCGATGGTAACGACACCATTGCCGTTGTCCCCATCTTGGGTTGCCCTCACGCGCCTGTCAAACGGGGTTCTGTGCCTCTTGCGGGTCACATGGGCCGACGCGACGATGCCCGCCGCACCCTGAGAAGGGGTGCGACGGGCATCGTCGGTTGCGGTGCGTGGGGAACCTACTTGCGGTAGATGCCCGAGGCGCTCCTGTTGCCTGCCTCATCGGTGGCTCGGTACTCGACCTTGAGGATTTTGCCATCACTGATCGGCACTGCCCTCTTGTACTCGAGCCACGGTCCGTTGACGGTGCGTCCGGAGTACTTCAGGACGTAGCGGTACCGAATGACATCCACTCCGGAAGTTTCGTCGTTCGCGGTGAGGACGAGTCGGTAGCCCGAGCGCTTCTCCGCAGCGACTGTCGGGGCGGTCCGGTCGATCTTGCCTGTCCAGGTGGCGGTCTCGGAAGAGTTGCCTGCCTGGTCCACTGCGCGGGCGGCGACCGTGTGCTCGCCGTCGGCTTCGATGGCGATCGGTCCCGTCACGGGAGCGAAGGCGCCGCCGTCGATGCTTGCTTCGAGCGAAGCAACAGGTCCCTCGGCATCCTCTGCGGTGACGGTGAGCTGGACCGGGTCGCGGTACCAGCCGTTCGAGCCGGTGGGGGTGGCGGGGTCGGCGGTGATCGTCACGGTCGGTGCGGTCGTGTCGGCCGCTCCAATCGAGACGAACCCGGTCGAGGGGGTGTCGGCCACTGAACTGCCGGCGAAGAGCGCGACATTGCCGGCGGGGGTGACCCAGTCCTGCGCTGTTGCGTCCCAGTACTGCAGGGCGCGGCGGTCGAGTGTGATCTCGACAGTTTTCGACTCGCCCGCTGCGAGCTCAACCTGAGCGAAGCCGGCGAGCGAGCGCTCGGCGGTCGGAACGTCGGTCGGAAGAGCGCCGGTGTAGAGCTGGACGGTCTCGGTGCCGGCAGTCTCTCCGGTGTTCTTGACCGTGACGCTGGCCGTGGTCGCTACGGCATCGGTCCCCGCCACGTCCACCGAAGAGGCGGTGACGGTCGCTCCATACTCGAAGCTCGGGTACGACAGGCCGAAACCAAACGGGAACTGCGGTTCGACGTCGTTGGCCAGGTAGCCGCGGTAGCCGATCAGAATGCCCTCATCGTGCGTGTCGACAGGATTCTCGATGTTGATCTGCGCGAACGGGGTAGTCGTGCCAATCTCGGCGGGCTGCTCCTCAGTGCTGGGCCAGGTTAAGGGCAGCTTGCCCGTGGGGCTGGCGTCGCCGAAGAGGAGCTTGGCGACTGCCTTGCCCTGGGCCTCGCCGGGGTACCAGGACTCGAGGACCGCGTCGACGTCGTTGATCCAAGGGGTCAGAACGGGGCCGCCGGTCGCCATCACGACAATTGTCCGGTCGTTCACAGCTGCCACGGCTTCGATCAGACGGTCCTGAGCCTGCGGCAGGGTCAGCGTGCCACGATCGGCGCCCTCACCTGCGTAGTCGCGGACCACGACGACGGCGACGTCAGCAGCCTTCGCGGCGACGGCGGCTTCGACGATGCCGGGGTTAGCAAGTGTCGACGGAGGAGTCCAACCGAAGCGGATCATCGCCAGTGCCGCCTCGTTGAACTGCCCCGCCTGGTTGGGGGCGTCGGCTCGGTAGTCGATGCGGATGTCGTAAGACTCTCCAGCGACGAGCGGGAGCGTCACGGACTGGGTAGCGAAGGTGTCGGCATCAGCGACTACAACAGCCTGGCCGTCGACGGAGAGCGTCGCCGATCCAAGAAGGTCAAGGCCGAGCTCATAGTCGCCGGTCTGGGTCGGCGTCAGGACGGTGTCCCAACGCATCGACGCGGCCGGGTTGAGCACTGCGGGGATGGGGATGGGCGTGACCTGGGACCGGTTGTTTGGTCCCGCAGACAGGCCAGCACGCTGCTCGACCTGAGGCTCCACCTGAGTGGCGAACGGGTCGCCGGCGAAAACGGGATTAGCGAAGTACTGCGCGAGCACACCATCAGCGCTGCCGTCCGGGGTGCTGAGAACGGAGGAGGGAACGGGCTCGAGGCCGGGGAGGGTTCCGGCGAGGCCCACCGGATCCGTGCCGTCAACGTGAGTAACGGTTACTCCGTCGCCGGCTGCCTCAGTGATCCCGTCGACGATTGTCGTCAGGCGCGCAGGAGAAGCGGCGAACCCGTTGTTGCCGGAGATGTTGAAGTCGGCGTCGGCGCCGATCACGGCGATGGAGTCGAGCGAGTCGGAATCCAGCGGCAGAGCTCCCTCTTCATTGCGGAGAAGAACCGAACCCTTGATCGCTACCTCTTCGGCGATCGTCTCGTTCTCGTCGAGAAGCGCGGACGGAAGTGCATCGGTCGCTGGGGCCGGGTCCACAAACGCTCCAGGCACGGGATTGTCGACGAGTCCGTGCTTGAAGAATGCGACCAGCACGTTGTACACCGCGCGGTCGATCGCCGCGGCCGGTACCGTTCCGTCCTGGACAGCTGCGGCCAGCTCGGCCGAGTCCCACGTGTTGAAGGGGCTGCACCAGTCGGCGCCTGCCTCGTAGGCGGTGATCGCCACGCAGGCGTTGTAGTCGGACGTCACGAAGCCCTCGAAGCCCAACCGGTTACGAAGGGTGTCGGTGAGCAGCTGCTCGTTGTTGCAAGCAGCGACGCCGTTGGTCTTCGAGAATGCGCACATGACCGAGCCCGGGTCGGACACGTCGATCATCTTCTCCCAGTTGCGGTTGTACACCTCCTGCAGAGTCCGATCATCGACCTGCTCGTCGACGCTGACACGACGAGCCTCCTGGTCGTACATGCCGTAGTGCTTGACGACGGCGAGGACGCCCTCGTCGCTCTGGATGCCGTTGACCTGCCCCGCCGCGATGAGGCCACTGAGAAGCGGGTCCTCGCCAAAGCCCTCGTTAGTGCGTCCCTGCCACGGAGAACGCATGATCTCCATAGTTGGCGCTCCGACAGAGTTGCCGCCGAGCAGGAACGCCTCGTCGCCCTGGGCCTCGCCGTAACGGTAGGCCAGGTCCGTGTCGAAGCTGGATGCCAATGACAGCCCTGCGGGGAACACTGTTGTCTCTTGGACACCGGCCTTATCGCCGATGCTGCAGCAACCGTCGACGTATCGGATCGCCGGGAGGCCCAGCTCGGGGATGGGGTGCGGATCGCCGTAGGGCTCGATGAGAGCGATCTTCTGCTCGAGCGTCATCTCGTCCAGGACGAGCTGCGCCCTCGTCTCCGGAGCGAGTGACGAGTCGAGCCAGGGCTGGTCAGCTGTGGCGGCGGTGGCGCTCGTCGCTGCGGGGACAGCAATGAGGAGAGCACTGAGTGCGGCCGTCCAAGTGAGTGCGCCACGCACTCGAGGACGACCTGGACGGGGATTCACGAGGTCATTTCTCCTTCAGAGTCGTCCAGGCTCTGCCGAGTGTCAGGGGTCAGTCGCCAAGATCGCAGAGGTGCGATCGAGAGAAAACCTGGAGTCGATTCACAGTAGCTTCAAAGATGACAACGCCACCATGAGTAACGCCACCTTTTTTTGGCCCCCGTTCAGGGGTCCTCCAGTCACATCACACCACCCGTTTCACTGATAAAGGTGGCGACGACCTTTCGAACTACGCCACCGTCGCCTGCCCCTGAACGAGCCGCTCTCTGCGCTGGCCATCCAGCCCCGCTCACGCTCGTACCTCTTTTGACTTGACAGCGTAGTCAGGCATACGTACAGTCCAGATCACAAGACTGACTGCGTAGTCACGCATCAAGGGAGATTGCATGAGAACGACGGACCTGCGCGAGCACAGCAGGGGACTCGGGGCCCCGTCATGACGGCGGTCGTGAACCCAGGACGGCGCCCAGGCATCTCGGCAGTCCAGCGGCGGAACCGGTGGCGTGGGTGGAACTTCCTGCTCCCGTTCATGCTGGTGTTCGTCGTGATCTTCGTCGCCCCGATCCTCTACTCCATCTACATCAGCCTTTTCCGGACGCAGCTACTCGGGGGAACCCAGTTCGTCGGTGTCGACAACTACGTACGGGCGTTCAACGACCCGCAGTTCTGGTCGGGCGTGACGCGGGTCGCCCTCTTCCTCGTCATCCAGGTCCCGATCATGCTTGTCATCGCGATGTTCGTCGCTCTCGCGATCGATTCGGCGCGGCTGTACGGCAAGGACTTCTTCCGGATCGCCGTCTTCATGCCCTACGCGGTTCCCGCCGTCGTCGCTGCGCTCATGTGGGGCTTCATGTACGGGCCGAGATTCGGTCTCGTCGGCTACATCAACGACTTCTTCGGATGGGCGATCCCCAACCCGCTCGGCCCGGACTTCATCCTGGCGGCCATCGGCAACATTGTCACCTGGTCGTTCGTCGGGTACAACATGCTGATTTTCTACTCGTCGCTGCGCACGATCCCGGAGTCGCTGTACGAGGCCGCCGAGCTCGACGGCGCCAATCAGTGGCACGTCATCCGGGCCATCAAGCTCCCTGCGATACGCGGCTCCATCGCCATCGCCACGATCTTCTCGATCATCGGCAGCTTCCAGCTCTTCAACGAGCCGAGCATCCTCCGAGAGCTGGCGCCGAACTCGATCTCGACGTTCTTCACCCCGAACCTCTACGCGTACAACCTGTCCTTCAGCGGGCAGCAGTACAACTACGCCGCTGCGGTCGCCATCATCATGGGCGTCATCACGATGGTCATCGCCTACGTCGTCCAGTTGCGCAGCACCGGAAAGGACGTCGCATGACCGCGTCGACCGTCAGCCCCTCCATCGCCGCTTCGCCCGACGCCTCTCGCCGCGGAAAATCCGGTCCTCCGCGCTTGCGCTCCCGCCGCCGCAGGAGTGTGGACAAGCCCAGGCGGAGTCTCCTCCTCACGGCGATCACGGCGATCGTACTGGTCTACACGCTCCTGCCACTGGTGTGGCTGGTCATCTCGGCGTCGAAGACCCAAGACGATCTGCTCTCGACCTTCGGCTTCGCTTTCGGGAGCTCGTTCGCTCTATTCGACAACATCGGCAACACGCTCGCCTACAACGACGGGATCTTCGTCCGCTGGCTCCTGAACACGGTGCTGTACGTAGTGGTCGGCGCGGGCGGAGCGACCCTCCTCGCGGTGCTCGGGGGCTACGCCCTGGCGAAGTTCTCGTTCCCCGGGAAGAAGGCCGTCTTCGCCGTGGTGATCGGCGCCGTCGCCGTCCCCGGCACCGCCTTGGCTGTGCCGACGTTCTTGATGTTCTCGTCCTTCGGGATCACGAACACGCCGTGGTCGGTCATCCTGCCCTCGCTCATCTCACCGTTCGGCCTCTACCTGATGTGGACGTTCGCGAGTCAGGCCGTGCCGGCGGAGCTCCTCGAGGCGGCCAGGGTCGACGGGGCGTCCGAGTTCCGCACCTTTTGGCAGGTGTCTCTTCCCCTCCTCGCGCCGGGAACGGTGACGGTGCTGCTGTTCACCACGGTGGCGACCTGGAACAACTACTTCCTGCCCCTGATCATGCTCCGGGATCCCGCGTGGTACCCCCTCACCGTCGGGTTAAACGCGTGGAACGCGCAGGCGTCGACGGTCGGCGGGCAGGCGGTCTTCGACCTCGTCGTGACGGGCTCCCTGCTCACGATCATCCCCTTGATCGCCGCTTTCCTCCTCCTCCAGCGCTACTGGCAGTCCGGCCTCGCGGCCGGCTCCGTCAAGGAGTGAAACCCCTGTCCATCCCTTCCCACACCACTCCATTCCTTCGAAAGAGAGAAGTCATGTCCCGCACGATCACTCGACGACGCGTGTTCGCCGGCCTCGCCGCCGTCACCGTCATCGCATCGCTCACCGCCTGCAGCCCCGGCGCTTCCGGCCCCACAGAGGAGGTCGATGCGTCCGACGTCGCCGCCGCCCTCGACAAGGGAGGCGACCTTCTCGTTTGGGGCTGGGACGCCACCCTCCCTCCGATGATCGATGCCTTCGAGAAGGCCTACCCGAACGTCAACGTCGAGCTCGCCAACGTCGGCACCGGCACCGACGCCTACACGGCGCTGCAGAACGCGATCCAGGCCGGATCCGGAATCCCCGATGTCATGCACATGGAGTACTCCGCCGTTCCTCAGTTCGCTCTGACCGGCGATCTCGCCGACCTGTCGGCCTTCGGTGCGAGCGATCTCGAGGACTCCTTCACCACTGGCACCTGGGGTTCCGTTGCCATCAACGACGGCATCTTCGGGCTCCCGCTCGACTCCGGGCCGATGGCGATGTTCTACAACCAGGCCACGTTCGACCAGTACGGCATCGCCGTGCCGACCACCTGGGAGGAGTACGTCGAAGCGGCCAGGACGCTGCACGCCGCCGACCCGTCGAAGTACCTCGTCGGCGACGCGGGCGACGCCGGCTTCACTCAGAGCATGATCTGGCAGGCCGGAGGCCGCCCGTTCCAGGCCTCGGGCAGCGACATCACGGTCGACCTCGAGGACGAAGGCGCGAAGAAATTCACCGACATGTGGCAGCCGGTCCTCGACGAGGGCCTCGCCGCTCCGATCACCACCTGGTCCGAGGAGTGGTACAAGGGTCTTAGCGATGGCACCATCAACTCGCTCCTGATCGGCGCGTGGATGCCCGTCAACCTCGAAAGTGGTGTTCCCGACGCGGCCGGCGACTGGCGCGCGGCTCCTATGCCCCAGTACGAGGCCGGAGAGGCGACGAACTCCGAGAACGGCGGAAGCGCTCTCTCTGTGACGGAAGCCAGTGAGCAGAAGGCGCTCGCCTACGGCTTCACCGAGTTCTCCAACGCCGGCGACGGCGTCGGCGTGCGACTCGAGGCCGGAACCTTCCCCGCGACGGTCGCCGATATCGAGTCCGACGAGTTCACGAACAAGGAGTTCCCGTACTTCGGCGGCCAGAAGGTCAACGAAGTACTCGCCGAGGCCGCAACCACGGTCTCCTCGGGATGGCAGTACCTGCCGTTCCAGGCGTACGCCGTGTCGATCTTCAACGACAACCTCGGCTCCTCCTACACCGGAGACCAGCCGCTGTCGGAAGGTCTGGCCACCTGGCAGGAAGCCATCGTGAGCTACGGCAACGACCAGGGCTTCGCCGTCAACGGCGGCTAGTCACCCCTCTCGAGCTCGGTGGCCGGACGGGTGCAGCTCGTCCGGCCACCGATGCTCATGAGGAACGCCAGACTGTTCGCGTGCCTGATCCGCTGACCTCGAGGAGACTGCCATGACCCAGCCCGCCAGGCGGACAGGAGTTGTCCGGCCTCCTGCGATGGTCGATGTCGCACGGCTCTCCGGAGTTTCCCAGAAGACCGTCTCGCGGGTGGTCAACGGGGAGCCCCACGTCTCTCCCGGCATTCAGGAGCGCGTTCAGGCCGCCATCGAGACCCTCAACTTCAGACCGAACTCGGCTGCCCGCGCGCTCGCCTCCGCTCGCAGCCGCACGATCGGCTTCGTCTCCACCGGCAGTGCGCTGTTCGGCCCCACCGCCATCTCCGCCGGAGTGGAGCGGGCTGCTCGCGAGGCCGGTTACTCGATTGCGGTAGCACATACCCCGGACGGCACGCCGGCCAGTGTCCGTGCGGCGTTCGGTGACCTTATCGGTCGCGGGGTCGAAGCGATCATCGTCTCCGAGCCCGCGGACGACCTGCACCCGTCGGAGCTGCTCTCGACCGGGGTCCCCGTCCTCTCGCTCGACAACGAGTCGGCCGACTTCACTGACTGGATCACCGTCGGCGCTGACGACCGGATGGCGGCGCGGACGGGCACGCAGCACCTGATCGATCTCGGACACCGGTCAATCCTGCACATCGCAGGACCGCCGGGATGGGCAACGAGCCAAAACCGGCTTCTCGGCTACCGGGACGCCGTCTCCGCCGCGGGGATACCCACCTGTGTCGAGCTTCGCGGTGACTGGAGCGTTGACTCCGGATTCGCGGCAGGACACGAGATCGCGAGCAGGCACGACGTCACCGCAGTCCTCGCCGCCAACGACGAGATGGCGATTGGAGCCATCCGAGCACTACAGCTGGCCGGGCTCTCGGTCCCGAAGGAAGTAAGTGTCGTCGGGATCGATGACATTCCCGTCGCCGCCTACCTCGCTGTACCCCTCACCACCATCCGTCAGGACTTCGAGGTCATCGCCCGTTCAGGCATGGCTCGCCTGATAGATGCGATCGAGGGCCGGGCCCTGACATCACGGCAGCACGCCGTCCCGACCGAACTCGTCATCCGCGACACCACCGCCCCGCCCCCAGCGCGCGCACCCCACCTCTGACCCCCCGGCTCCGCGCCTTTCGGCCCCGTGTCTCCCCCTGGTTCGACCTTGCCTAGAAAGAACATCCTCATGCCTGCACTCCTCGCTGATCGCGTCCTCTTTGGAGCTGCCTACTACCTCGAGTACCAGCGCAGCCCTGACCTCGAAGGTGACCTCGACACCATGATCGACGCCGGCTTCACGGTCGTCCGCGTCGGCGAATCGGTCTGGTCGACCTGGGAGCCCGAAGACGGAGTCTTCGACCTCAACTGGATGCAGGCCGTCCTTGACGCAGCGTACGTCCGCGGGATCTCGGTGATCCTGGGTACCCCTACCTACGCGGTCCCGATGTGGCTCGCGCGGAAGCACCCCGAGATCGCCGGCGAACGCGAGACAGGACGTCCGATCTCGTGGGGAGCGAGGCAGGAAGCGGACTTTACGCACCCCGCCTACCGGTTCCACGCGGAGCGCGTGGTGCGGGCGATCATGGCACGATACGCGGACCATCCCTCGGTGATCGGCTTCCAGGTCGACAACGAGCCCGGGAACGAGATCCTTCATAATCACGGAGTGTTCCAGCGTTTCACCGACGAGCTCCGACACCGGTACGTCACAGTCAACCGACTCAACGAAGAGTGGGGGCTCGCCTACTGGTCTCACCGCCTGTCGAACTGGGCCGACCTCTGGACGCCCGATAACAACACCCACCCGCAGTACGACCTGGCGTGGCGACGATTCCAGGCCGAGTTGACCACCGAGATGCTGGCGTGGCAGCGCGACGTCGTCCGCGAGTACGCGGCGCCCGAGCAGTTCATCACCACGTGCCTGTCCTACGACCGTCCTGCTCTCCAGGACGACTCGGCCGGCGCCGTGCTCGACGTGACATCCGGCAACCCCTACTACCGCATGCAGCATCACCTCGAGCTGCCGGATCCAGCGGATCTGGACACCGTGCAGACCTGGTACACGACCGGGGCATGGACTCTGTACCGCACCGCGGACCGGATGTGGTCGACGAAGCAAGCACCCTTCCTTGTCACAGAAACCGGCGCGACATCCATCTGGGGATCGAGCCTGAACGAACCGCCCTACCGCGGCCAGCTGCGGCAGGCGGCCTGGGCGTTCGTGTCCCGCGGCGCCGCCGCCATCGAGTACTGGCACTGGCACTCCCTCCCCTACGGCGCCGAGACCTTCTGGGGCGGTGTCCTCCCGCATTCCGGACAGCCGGGCCGCATCTACGCCGAGATCCAGGCACTGGGGGAGGAGTTCGCGAACGCGGGATCCGATGTGCTCGACCTGGTACCGGACGCCGACCTGGGCATCCTCTACTCGACCGATTCGAAGTGGGGAATGGCCTTCCAGCCGCCCTTCGGGCTCACCGAGCCGGACCCGCGATCGTACGAGCGCATCGTCGACGGATGGTACCGGGCGGCCTTCGACGCGCACCTGCAGGTTCGGGTGCAGCAGCCTCGCCACCTGTTCGCCCGAGAGCCGCGAGACGTCGTCGCCGAGCTTCCAGCTCTCGTCGTTCCCGGCTTCTACATCGCTTCGGACGACCAGCTCGACTGGCTCCGTGAGTACGCCCATGCCGGCGGACACCTGCTCCTAGGAATCCGCACCGGCTACGCCGACGAGGAGGCGCGTCCACGCACCGACCGGCAGCCTGCCCGCCTGGCGGACGCCGCCGGAGTCTCGTACGACGAGTTCTCCAACGCCGGCGACACGGTCGTCCTCGGCCGCGCCGGTCTCCCGCTGCCGGAAGGAGCCGTCGCTCGCCTCTGGATCGATGGGCTGAAGCCAGACACCGGCACCGAAGTGCTCTTCGACTACGAGCACCCCCACTTTTCCGAGTGGGCCCCTGCGACGACCCGGGAGCACGGCGACGGGCGGATCACCGTCATCGGAACGCAGCCCGACCCCGCCCTCGGTGCAGCCCTTCTCCGCTGGGCGGTGCCGAGAGCGGCGAACGACAAGTGGATCGCCGGCTGCAGCCACCCGGAATCGGTGCGCGTGACCGGAGGATCGCCCCGCGCCGACAGATCTGCCGGAGGAGTGCGATTCGTGCACAACTACTCCTGGCAGGCGGCCACCCTGGTCCTGCCTGTCGCCTGCGAGGATCTCGCCGCCACTCCCGGCGCCGATGGACGGCGACAGACCCTCCCGGCCGGGCACCTTATCGAGCTGCAGGCCTGGGACGCGCGAGTACTCCGCGAGACGACCACTCACTGAAAACAGGGGGGCATGGCTCATACACCTGGTGAAGCGGCGTAAACTTCTTCACGAGTGGTCTTGTGAGGCCATACAACCGGACCCGCGACGGAAGTCGCATGAGGTCCGGGAGACCGGGGCCCAGCCGCTCACCCCCCTGGAGGACCATCGTGTCCACTCATCCGTCCGTGCTTGTCACGGATATCTCTTTCGCGCCCGAACTGCTTCTCGATCTCGCGCGCCCCGCCAGCACTGAACGTCTGCCACTGCTCGTATGGCTGCACGGCGGAGCCTGGCGGATGCAGGACCGGACAGCGCGACCGGATCTGCACCGCTTTGCTTCGGCCGGTTACGTGTGCGTCAGCATCGACTACCGACTGAGCTCAGCTGCTCCGCACCCGGCGCAGCTGCTCGACGTGCGGGCGGCGCTGCGCTTTCTCCGTGAGCGCGCCGACGAGTACGGCATCGACCCTGCTCGGATCGGTCTGTGGGGATCTTCGGCCGGCGGTCACCTCGCGGCCCTCGCCGGTCTGACCGGCGACATCGACCAGTACGCGGCGGGAGAACCATCGGGTGACACCTCGGTGCAAGCCGTAATCGACGGGTACGGCCCGGCCGATCTGGCAGGGCTCAGCGCGGACGCACCGGCAGACGCACCCGAGTTGCAGCTGCTGGGAGGTCCAGTGGGGGAGCACCTCGAGGCCGCGTTGGATGCGAGCCCGGCCCGTCGAGCCCATCAGGGGGCTCCTCCGATCCTGATCCTGCACGGCGACGCCGACCTGCTGGTCCCTGCCGAGCACAGCGAACGCCTCTACGACGCCCTGGCAGAAGCTGGCTCGGACGCCGCTCTCTATCTGATCGACGGCTTCGGTCACGGCTTCCTCAACCCCGGAGACGTCGCTGAACTCGGTCCCGACCATGTCCTCGACGTCGGACGCCTCGACTCGCAACCCGACGCGAAAACGGTGCGCCGTTCCACACCCGCTCTCGCAGACTTCACGACGGCCCACCCCCATGCATCATTCGACACAGCGATGACGTTCTTCGACCACGTCCTCACCAACAGCGAGGAGGCACTTCGATGACCGAGACCAATGTCGAGCGCAACTCGAGCCTCGCGGTACTGTTCGATGATCTCCCCGGCGAGGCAGTGCCCTACGCGATCGCAGCGGGCGAGGGACGGCGAACCCTCGTCGGCGGGATGCTCGTCACCGAGATCGCACGGCCCATCGACACCGGAGCCGCTTTCGCCGCCGCCTGGGTCAGCGGTCCTCTCGGCGCGCGCGTCCCCGCCGCTCGCGCCGAGGAGGAACTATTCCTCTTCGTCGTCGACGGAGTCGTGGAGCTCGATCTCGACGGTGCCCTTCATCGCCTGACCCCGGGAGATTCAGCGCATATCGCCGCCGGTGACCTCGTCGGATGGACGATGCGCGCACACACAAACCGGATTCTCCACTACTCCTCGGAAGGTCGGCGTCAAGAGCAGCTCGTCCGAATGGGCGCAGCGTTCTCCGGTCATTCGCATCAGTCCGAGGCGCAACTTCTCGACCCGGCCTCGTGGGCGGACCTCGGCGCAGAGTACGGAGTCACACTCGCCGGCACAGGTGAGGATCCTGCCGCATCGGGACGATCGCGGATCGTGCGAGCGGCGGACGGGGAGCGCTGGGCGAGTCACGCACAGCTCAACTCCTACCTCGCTCGCGCACGCGATACCGACGGAAGCTACTTCGCGATGCACACTCGCGGCGCGCGGTCGCCGTGGATTCCGCGGCACCGCCATCACTTGCACACAGAGAACTTTCTCTGCCTGGACGGACGAGCCCGGATCGAAGCGAACGGCACCGATATCCTGCTTACCCGCGGTGACTTCTTGCACGCGCCCGCCGGTACCATCCACTCATTCCGCTTCGAGCGCAGCGACACCCAAATGCTCGGCCTGCTCACGACCGGGATCTTTGAGCCGTTCTTCGAGTTCATGAACGAGCCAACGCGGGAGCGAACACCCGACGAGTCTGGCGAACCGTGGTTCCCGGTAGCGGCATTCGAACAAGCGCGTGCGGAGCTCGACGTTGAAGTAGTTGGGCCCCCACCGGAGAGCTGAGCCGGCCGCGGCGACGTCCCAACGCAGGGGGACGTGCAACCCGATGCTGATCGCAGATAGGCCGGCTCTCGCGCCTCGAGCTCCTCAAGCGACAGGCGCGAGAGCATGGCACTCCACCAGTCATAGGGGGTCTCGTGGCCTCGGTCCAGAGGGCCAGGGTCCGAAGGCGCGGAGAGCGCAGAGCCATCCCGAGCGCGAAGGGCGGCAACACTGGAACTGACATAACGAACATTATCGGAGAAGCGCGTAAGGCGGGGGAGGAGCTGTCGGAGCATCGGAAACGGGACGCAGTGAGCCATCGTCAATTCGCCAACAGGCTGCTGGCCAATTGCGTAGACCAGTGCGCCTGCGCACCCTCCAGCCGCCCCCTCTCTGCAACCGCAGGACTTCAGCGGCAGCAGTCAGTCGACTCGACGCGACTATGCGAGCTCTGACTTCGACTATCCACTCTGCGGCCGGCGAGCCTCGTCGTCCCTACCGTCAGCAGCGATGGCATCGATCAGGTGCTGAGCATCCGGGAGCGCACGCTGTTCCTCGGGTGGCAGGGACTCGTAGGTGTAGGTGGCTACGGCCATAGGAGAGTCGACTCGTCCCAGGGCGTAGCGGACGATTCGGTCGCTCTTGTCGCCGCAGATGAGGATCCCGACCGTCGGCCGGTGCAGCGCGGCGTCGCGAAGTTGGTCGTCGACGAGCGCGATGTAGAACCCGAGCTGCCCGGTGAAGGACGGCTCGAACGCGCCCTTTTTCAGCTCGATCACGACGTAGCGGAGCTGACGGACGTGGAAGAAGAGCAGATCGATGTAGAAGTCCGACCTGTCGACCTCGAAGTGCACCTGTCGACCGACGAAGGCGAAGCCGGCGCCGAGTTCTGCGAGGGTCTGCGTGATCCGGTCCGTAAGTGCCTGCTCGAAGTCCCGCTCAGCGGCACCTTCAGTCAGGTCGAGGAAGTCGAAGACGTACGGGTCTCTCGCGATCTGCTGCGCCAACTCGGAATCCCCGGCGGGGAGCCGGTCGAGGAAATTCGACGGAGCCGCCCCGGTGCGTTCCAGGGTTCGGTTCTTGATCTGGTTCAGCAGCACGTCTCGGGACCACCCGAACTCGACCGCGGATGCCGCGTACCAGTCCCGCCTCTCCTGCTCATCGAGCTTGTCGATGAGGACCCGGATGTGACCCCACGGCAAATGTGCCACGGGCTGTGGCACATTTCGGAGGTCAGCCCACCCGGCCGCGAAGGACCGCATGTACAGCAGGTTCCGGCGCGACAACCCCGTCATCGTCGGGAACTCAGCACGCAGGTCATCGGCGAGACGACCGACCACACCGCTCCCCCATGCGTGCGCGTCCTGCTGACGAAGGATCTCGTGCCCGATGCTCCAGTACAGCTCGATCAGTTGCGTGTTGACCGTTCGCTGCGCCGTGTACTGCGCCGTGCGGACTTGGTCCTTGAGCCGAATCAGCACGACCGCGTAGTCGGCGGGGAGGCTAACGGCGTCAGAAGGCATGAGATCGATTCTCCCGCAAGTCTCGAAGCGTGCTGACGAGCTACCTGCCCTGCTCAGGCCGTTCGCGCGGCTCCACGCGAGCGCGCTCAGAGCTGTCGTAGACGACCTCGCCCTCAGCCCGAGCAGCCATCACCCCTAGGCCGTGAAGTGACATATTCTCCATTATCGGAGGCTCACTGGAAAACGAGCGAAGAATGTCGACGCGCTTTGGCCCCAACGGTGTTCGCTTGAATACCTATGTAGGTATCTAGGTGCCGGCGGGGACGCGCGTCTATGTGTCGGTCGTGTCGGCGTGCATCCTCATGAGCACATTGGAGATGGGCGCAATCCCCACCTGGCAGGGATGCCGGTGGCTGATGGACTGAGGCATCTCCAGCCAATCCCCATTTCGTAGTTCCACACTGATGGCCCTGAACGCAAAGGAGCATTCTCATGGGACAGCAGCAGAATCCGCCGCCGAAGCCGCCGTCGACGCCCGGGCCGAACCAGCCCAACCCGTTGGGTAATCCGCACTGATCGACGTAAACGAGGAAGGGCCCGCGACACCTGATGGTGTCGCGGGCCCTTCCTGTTTCGGCGTCAGCGGCCGGGTTCGGATCGTTCGATCTGGCGGCCCTGCCCACGTCCGCCGCGCGTCGACGGGACTCGTGTGCGCGCGGCGGGGTCCGCTCCACGAGCGGGAGTCGCGAAGGAGGCGTCCATGGTCATTCGCGCGTTGATTTGCTCCTGCGGGACGTCCTGGGCCTGCATCGCGTTCGCGGTGTGCGCCCGGCGCTCGGCGCTGTCATATGCGAGTTCCCCTTCGGAACGGGCCGCGGCTGCACGTCCCTCGTCCGCCGCCGCAGGAACGCCGTCAGGGGCGCTTTGGATGCCGCGATCGTCGCGGTAGAGGGCGACCTGGGATCGAGCGTCCTCGGCCAGGGTGCGCAGCTCCTCGGGGCTCTGCGTGGGCGTACCGCCGACCTCCGCGTCGCGGTCGTACTGGGCGGCCTGCTGCTCGAGCTCGTCGGCGCGCCGCGCGGCGTCGATCGGGATCTCGGTCGGTGTGACCTGGGCGGATGCGTCGTTGGCGCGGTCGAGCCGGTCGGCTTCCGCGATCAGCAGTTGCGCCTCCGTGACCTCCGCTCCCGCTCGAACATGCTCGGGAGCTACCGTGTCCTTCCACTCCTCGACCAGCGCGGCTCGTGCAGCTGCGACGGCCGCGGGGTCCGCGGTGCGGAACTCTCCGTCGTTCCAGTCGATCGACGTCTGCACGCGGTAGCTCTGGAACCCGGCCGGGTCGGTGTCGCGCTTCCATTCCTCGGCCGCGGAGAGTTCGAGGGTGCCGGCGTCGCCTGCAAGCGCCGCGCGGTAGTCGGTGATCAGAGCGCGCTCCGCGTTCACGTCCGGCTCTGCGCGGCCGCGTATGTCCATGGTGAGGCGGTCGTCGTCGTGGCGGTGGTAGTGCTCCGGCGCGGAGTTGGTGGCCCATTCCTTCGCCCGGTCCAGCTCTGACTTCGCCTGACCGGCGGCGTCGCGCAGCACGGCGGTATCGATGCCGTAGCGCTCGAACACTTCGTGCTGCACGAGGACCGACGCGCGCTCCGCGATCGGGTCGTGGTTCTTCCACGCCTGCGCCGTCTCCGCGACCTTCGAGATGTCTTGGATGCTCGCCTTCTCCCACCAGTCGGGCCGGTCCGCAACCTGCAACGTCGCGCGTGCAGCGCCGCGCTCGGCGTCGAAACGGGCCGACAGCTCGCGCGCCTGCGCGGCGGAGCGTGCCTGCGCGTCGCGGGCCAGCTCCTCGCGCAGCCGGGCGAACTTCTCGCCCATCTGCATCGCGATCGTCAACGCGATCCGGACGTTCTGACCGACCTCCTGGCCTACCTCGTCGTCGTCACTCATGACTTCCTCCCCTTGCCTTGGTGAATCGTCTATCGGCCACGGTCGCCGCGGTCCTGGTCAGGTCCCTGCCGAGACTGTCGGGCGCGGTCCGCGAGCATCGCTTCCTCGCGCTCCCGGTCAGCCTTGGTGAGCTTCGTGGGCACGGGACTGCCCGACCCGAAGTTGGTCTGGGACAGCCGTCGAACGTCTTTGAGCCCCTCCGGGAGCGCCTGCCAGGCCCGCTCGTTCTCCGCGACCTTCTCGGCCTTCACGACGACCTGGTAGCCATCGCGTACAGCGGACAACTGACCCCGCAACGTCTGCGACAGCTCGCGCATCCGTCGCGCATCACCGGCTGCCTTGTGAGCCGACGCGACCGCGTGCGTCAAGCGCGCGAACTGGTTCAGCAGCAGCAGCTCCGCGGCTGCATTCTTCTTGTTCCCCGCCGCGGCCATGATCAGTGCGGAGTACGCCGCCGTCGAGGGCATCATCGCGGGCCGCGGGCGCGTCTCGTGCGCCCGAAGGTGCGCCGAGCGGGCGAGCGATCGCGCAGCATCAGCGAGCGGTCCCGGGGTGGGCTCCATTCGACGGGACCACGCCGCGTAGGCGCCGGCCGTCTCGCGAGCGACGTGCGCCCACGTGGCCTTGTCGGAGGGGTCCACGGACCTGATGTAGTCGTGCAGACGGTCCATGTCCGCGGCGTACGCCTCGAACAGCTCGGGGGCCGGCTCCGCCGTCTCCCGGCCAGGGTTGACCGGCGTGTACTGCCAGGGATTCTTTGCTGTCGCGCGCCATTCGGACGCCGCATCCGACGCCGACTCCGGCTGGTCCGGCCAGCCCTTCCGTAGCTCCGGCAACGTCAGGTCGCGCGCGAGCCGGCCGCCGCCGTGCCAGATCGCCTTCTCGCCGTTCGTCGGCCGCAGCGCGACCGAGTAGCCGGCGATCACATCATCACGGCCCGTCGCGAAACGAGGCCGCACCAGCACCCCGCCCTGGCGCAGACGGCGAACGAACTCGCTCTCATCTTGCGACGCGGACGAGGCCGCGCGCACCGCGCGCTCGAGGCGCTGCATGTCCGGCTCGACGTGCCCGCGACGCGCAGCGGACTCACGCGCTCCCGGCCGCACACCGCGTTCCGGGAACTCGCGCTCCGGCGCCTGGTAGACCTGCAACCCGTACTCGCGCTCCAGCTCACGGCTGATCGTCTGCGACCGCTCGTAGTCCTTGTGCACCGACGCTTTCGTGCCGTCCTCGCGCACCAGCGACACGGCGATGTGCACGTGATCGTTGCCGTTCTTCGACAGCCCGTGACGCACCGCGACCCACCGGCAATCGGCCTTGCCGATGTCCTCGCCGGCGAACCCCATCCGCTGCACGAAGTCGGTCGAGATTCGGCCCCACTGCTCGTCTGTGAGCTGACCTTCCTCCGCCGCCAGCGACAGCGAACAATGCCACACATCCGCCGCGACGCGATCCTTCACGATCGCACCGGCTGAATCCCGAACCGCCTCGCCGCTCTCGTCGGTGCGCACCTTGTTGCGCGTCACCTCGACGCCGAACAGCTCCCGCGGTCGGTCCAGATCCGCAGCGATCGCCGCAGCCGCAGCACCATCCAGAACCTCATGCCCGTACTCAGCCATGATCGCGGAATCCCCCGCGATCAGGTGCTGCTCCTCGTGCTCGTTCGTCTTGCCGGGACCGACGAGGTAGCCCATCAGTCCACGCATGCGCGTGCCGCGCGTGATGTTCGTTCTCAACGTCCACCGAGCCGGTCTGCCGTCGCCTCGATCAGGCGTCGCACCCGCCGGTACTCTTCCGCAGCCTCAACAGCCTCGGCCGGGAACTGGCCCGTGCTGTTCGCGAACCGCGCGAGCTGGTTCATGTTGTCCGACGTCTTCTGCAACAGCTTCGACGCCCGGAACAGCTCGGCAACCACCAACCGCCACTCCGTGTCCGTGCGCACCTGGGCGTTCATCGCGGACTCGAACAGCAGTCGCGGCACCGTCACTTCCAGCACCTCGGCACGGGCGCGCAGATGCGCGTCCTCCTCGGGCGTGACCGACACTTCGTACCGCTTCGACCGCGCAGCGACACCCGGCACGTTCGCGCGACGGCGCCGGCCGAACAACCGACCCTCTCGTGACGACTCCGACACGACCCTCACCGTCCTTCCGGCCCAGCGCAGCGAACCCGCCCCCCGGCGGGGACCATACGACCAGTATGCGCCGACCCGGCCGCGCAGCGGAAGGGGCGCAAGCGGTTTACCACGGGTAAACCTATAGCTTGCTCCTTAGACCGGGGTCGAAAGCACTTCGCCGCCGAAGGTGGCTGGTGTCCGATCCGCGCAGCAGGATCGAGCAGTGGTGGTCGCAGCGCGACTCGATTAACCTGGCGGCATGGCAGACAAGAGAATCGACCCCGACACCGCAGCCGCCTCCGCACGAGAACTGCTCGAGCGATCAGTCGAAGAACGGGTCGCAGCAGTGCGCTCCCTCGTGGCGGCGACCAACGACGTCGACACCGCGGACCAGGCAGCGAAGGACGCACGCGACGCCCACAGCAAAGCGTGGGACGCAGCGCTCGCCTCCGGGTGGAGCGACAAGGAATTGCGCGCCACCGGAGCCCGCGCTCCCGGCACCATCGGCGCAGCTCCTCGCGCTCGACGGTCCACTCGACGTGCGACGGAGGAGACGTCGGCTCCCGCACCAGAACATAACGGATGATGCACGACGAGACGCGCTTGCCTGTAGTGCATCCGTCGCGTCCGGCCGTCCATCCGACGCGGCACTCTGGCCTCCGGATCGAGACCGTCAAGAGCGCTCCGCGTCCCCTTCGGGGATGACCCTCCGGGTCACACTTGACGGCCTCGCCCCTCCGGCCGACGCTCTGCTTATCGGAGGGATGGCCTCAGAGAATGGGCACCGACAGCAGTGCACCTGAAACGATCGGACGTAGCATGACCAGCGCACACCCGGACGACGAGCTACGTGCGTGGGCAGCGGGTGATAACGGCCGCGAGGCAGCGACCGAACTGCTCATCCGTACCGGCCTCGCGAACGCCGACGAGCCGTGGATCCTGCACGACACCGCTTGGGACGTTTACGCCGTCGATTACGACCGCGCACTCCACGGACGCACCGACCTCAGCAGCGATCAGCTCGCGATCCTCGGACTCGCGAACTCCCTCGCGGAAGGCACCCACGTCTCCCTCCGCCACATCACCGAACACCTCGACTACGAACACGCGCTGCACGCACTCACCGCCATCGCGCATGCCGCCGGCTACCACCGCATCACCCGCACGATCGACAACAGAGGACCCATGCCCCGCATCGTTCAACGACCAGCGCTGATCACCTGGGACGACGAACCGGAGTGAACAGCGAACGTCGACGCGGAGGGGTGGACCGCGCGCCAGGTCGTCAGTAGGTTGACGGCGTGACGTCCCCCTCGTCGCGATGGAAGCCCCCGCTGAGCATCATGCTCGCGGGGGTCTTCTCGTTCAGGCGATCAGCTCGTCCCGCGTCTCGGTGAGCGACAGAGCGAGCGATCCGTCACCCTTCGCCTTCGCCCGGTCGAGGGCGCGGTAGACGGCCGCGCGGCCCACGTCGTACTGCTCCGCCAGCTCCGCGACCGTGTGCTCACCGGTGCGATACTCGGCCACCATGAGCTGTTCGAACTTGGTCGACAGCTTCGGCTTGCGGCCCTTTAACTGACCCTTGACCTTCGCGACCGCCATGCCCTCGCGGGTGCGCGATCGGATCATCTCGGCCTCGAACTCAGCGACCATCGCGAGCATGTTGAACAGCAGCCGGCCCACCGGATCGGTCGGGTCATGCACCGCTCCCCCGATGCTCAGACTCACGCCGCGCGTCGTGCTCCGCCACCAGGTCGCGCGCATCTGGCAGCGATCGCGCGAGCCGGTCGAGCTTGGTGACCAGCAGCGTCGACCCGCCCCACCAGGCTGACTGGAACTGATTCGGGGGCCACACATTCAGCCGCGAATGCTGTTGTGCGGTGTTCATCCGTCCTTCACCGCTCGGCATGTGACAGCCGTTCTACGCTGACACTGCGCAGCCGTTGAGGAAGCGCAGATCTTGGGGGGACACCATGCTGAAGAACCGAATGACGGCTCTGCTAGCCGCCGCAACGATGACGGTCGCGCTGGGCGCCGCCACGGCCCCAGCAGCCACAGCAGCAGAGAGCAGCACGAGCTACGTCGTCACAACGGCTGCGATGCCGCAGAACGTGATCGATTCGGCTGTCGCGGGCGGCGGGATGACCACCATGGCGAGCCCGGTCGGATCGACCTGGAACGATCACCGCGGCCGCAAGGTCGTGCTGCGGATCGACGCGCAGAACAAGCTGTGGACGAAGCACAACGTGAATCGCAACGTCCCGCGTGTCGCCACCCAATACCCGGACAGCTCGCGCGCCGAGGCCGGCACCTCTTGGGAGTACTTCACGACCTTCCAGCAGCGCAACGGCACGACCATCACCCGCACGCAGCAGGTGCGCACGGTCGTTGACTTCCGCAACGTCGACGGCAACCCGCAGGGAGTCATTACCTCCTACTGCGTCGGCATCACCCGCTGCCCCGACTGGATCAACCAGGTTGTCGGCTAACCCGCCTCTTCCGCGCGGCGCTACGTTCCGCGGCAATCTCCTCGCGGAACTTACTCGACTCGAGGACTCCCAGACGCCCAGTCACTTCATCGTTGACGGCATCGACTTCACCGACACTGCGACACGCCTCACCCTCACCACCGGCGACACCATCGAGGTGTCAGCATTCGTGACCGCTGAGCAGCTGCATGACACGCTTCGCCCGCACCTCGACGTGCAACCCGTGTCCGAGGCGAGTTGGGCGAGCTATCCGAGTGCCTCCGTCTGGGCGAACTGGCTGATCCTGCACTACGACCTGGCCCTCCTCGAACGGAACATGGCCGAGGAAGTCCCGAACCTCCACTACAGGAGCATCATCCGCGACGGCGAGAGCGCAACGATCACCGTCGAAGTGGGATCGCATCGTCACCAGCAGATGGTTCCTCTCACCACTCAACCGCTCGGCATCCCTATCGAGCTCGCACAACAGACACGCGACTCCATCGCCGACACGGACGTGCTTCCGTAGAGCTAGCCCAACTCATCACCCGCAAACGACAAGAGGTGGGCACTCGACTGAGCGCCCACCCCACCCCTCACGACGTCTCTACGGAGCGAGGATGTAGGACATGCCGACGACGTCCTGCACGGTGCGGGTGTTGTAGACGCCAGGGCCGGCGGCGCCGTTCATCTCGGTGATGTTGATGTAGAGGCCGTCAGCGCGCTGCTCGACGGAGTCGACCCAGGCGACGTGACCGTAGGTCGGGTCCGCGCCCTGCACGCCGGGCTCGAAGACGACGATGCTGCGAGCCTGAGCATCGAGGACGGTGGTCCAGCCGTTCGCGGCCGCGCTGGTGTCCCAGTCGAGGGCGTTGCCGTAGATCGCGGGACGCAGTCCGGTCGCCTCGAAGAACTTCTCTTTCGCGCCCCACGTGCACTGACCGGCAGCGCCACTGTTCGCGCCCTCGGTGACGCCAGTGGCACGGCCGGAGTCCGCGATGGCGGTAGTTGTCTGAGTGGTGGTGTCCGCGAATGCCGGCGCGGCGCCTACGACCGGGACCGCGATGGTGAGTGATGCTGCGAGCAGGCCCGCAGCGAGGTGGGAGCGGCGGAAGCCGTGTCCCGAGTGGTTCTGACGGTTGGCCGAGCTGGTGTCGAATTCGTTGCTCGTGCTGGTGCGCATGATGTACTCCTTCGTCTCTTCTTGCTTCCCTTGAACACCCTCCACGCTGCCACTCATACGACTCCCATCACCGAAATGGAGGAAGCGGCCACGAAGCGCCCACTTCCCACCCAGGCGCAAAGCAGCACCTACCCCCGCCGCTGGCGAGCGCTTCTGTCGTTTCTCACGCTCCCTACAAACTCTCTGCGGCGTGGCGGCGCTCGTGCAGACGACCGTGAACATTCAGCGGCTCTCGGTCGACTGCACTACGGTCCCGTCCCGAGCAGCAGGAGCGTCTGCATCTCAGGTGGTTCTAAACTCGAGGTCGCTCGGAGTTGTTCGTTCGCTCGAGCGCAGCGGATGCAAGTGGCAGGTGTGTGCTTGGCCGTCCCAATCGGGATCGGTGCTCGGACGCTGTTACGGAAGAATTGCGGCGTGGAGCGAAACGCGATCTGGCAGAGCATCGACGTCGAGCGCGAAGCTCTTGCAGACGAGTTGGCGCAGGTGATCGAGTTGCTGTGGTCGACTCCTTCGCTCTGTGCGGGTCTGACGGTGAGGGAGGTGCTCGCGCACCTGACGGTCAGCGGAGTCGTGTCCGGGCCGCGCTGGTTCGTGGGCGTCGTGCGTGCACGGTTCGACTTCGACAAGCAGGTGGATGACCGTCTCCGCGAGCAGCTCGGCGCATCACCTCGGGAGACGCTGAGCCGGTTCCGGGCAACGATTGGAAGCCGCACGTCACCGCCCCTTCCACGCCTCGCCCTGCTGGGCGAGATGGTCGTTCATGGAGAGGACATCCGCCGGCCACTCGGCCTTGTCAGGGACTACCCGGCCGCGACCCTCACCGCGCTGCTGCGCTACTACGCGGGCACCGATCAGGTGGTCATCGCCAAGAAGCGGGTGCGCGGCCTGCGCTTAGAAGCCGTCGACACCGGCATCACCCTCGGAGAGGGTGACGCTGTGCGCGGCAGCACGCTCGCCCTCATCATGGCCATGACCGGACGCGCCTCGTACTGCGCCGAGCTCTCCGGCGCCGGCGTCTCCACGCTGGCCGCCCGCTCCAGCTGACATCGGCAAAGCGGGAGCAGCCCACGTCATACTCCTGGCGTCTCACCTGGTCTCAAATCGACATCGTTCGTGAAGGTTGGCGGGCGTATCGTGAAGGGCGCCGGCCGCGTCGCGGAGGCGCACGAACCTTCTCGTCTGAGAACGGATGTCATTGCTGGGCTGAGAGGGCTTCCCCCCTTTACCGAGTCGAGCCGTCATGTCCTTCCGGGACGAGAGTCAGCAAGACACCATCCGAGTCCTCGAAGATTTGATCGCGGCGTTCTCAGGGCCGCACTGGGTGCACCCCGCTCACGCTGAACAGGTCCTCACGCACGCCACTGACCTCCTCGGCGTCGCGCAGAACTTCGGCAGTCCGCGCCGTCTGCGCATGCCGACGCTGATGTGGCCGCGCTCGGCTGTCTTCGAGATCCCCGACCCGCCGCCAGTACCGCCGAGCGCCCTCTGAATCACAGTCGCGAAAGGGGATGGGCCACGCACGCGTGAGTCTCGTGAGAACAACCGGCGATTGGCTGATGTGACCGCTGGTTCGAGGACTCCATGCCTCAGTCGCGCTTTCCCTCGGCCTGCCGACCTGGGGTACACCCGATTCACCACCCTGACACCATCGGACGCAGCACCTATTCACCACGACCGCCGCTTCCCGGACGTACCGCCGTTCCGCAGACGGAGATGTCGAGCGCCTAGCCGCGCGAAAAGGAGCGGTCAGGTCAGCGGGCGGCGGTACGGGACCGCGACGCGGAACATCAGCACTCCCCCGACCGCGAGAAAGCCCGCACCGATCAGACCGAACCCCGGCGGCTCATCCGCCGAGGAGTAGCCGCCATTGACCATCGGCGTGAAGACCAAGTCGATGAGAACACTCGACATCAGCACCGCAACGAGCGCAAGACCAGCCGTCCCCAGACGCCGCCCCGCCACAACACAGCCGGCGATCACGACAAGGGCGAGCAGCACCTCCACGAACCAGACCCAGAACGGCAGAACCCACGCAGGCGTCGGCGCCTGATACTGCAAGAAGTTACACGCCACGCTGTCGTAGCCCTCGGACCAGCACGGTCCCCAGAACATCGCCGCGCCGATCCCCTGCACGGCCGCATGCCCCAGCAGGAGAACCCCGACCGCTACCGCCAGCACGCTCAGGACGATCGACTTCCCGTCCGGTCGAACAGGGACAAGCTTCGCGATCGCCATGACGCCGACAGTAGAAGCGTCCGGTGAACGGTGCGAGACCCTCACCGCCGTTGCCGGGTCACCATCTGCGCCGCGACGATCAGAGCGGCTGCGACAGCGAACAAGACCAGCGCAGCGCACACGACGAGAGCCGCGAGGAGAACAGCGAACCCGCCGGGCCGCTCGACATAGACGTTGGTCGAGTGCACCGGATCCCACTCCAACCAGGACGAGCCGTACGCCATCCCCGCCCAGTACACGACCGGAGTGAGCACCACTGCGGCAGCGGCAGCGACCAGCACCGCCGGGGCGCTCCAACGGCGCTCCCCCGACGATCGAGCAGCGAGCCCTCGGCTCCCGAGAAGACGCAAGACGAGCCCCGCCAGGAGCAGACCGCCTGCTCCGACGAACACCAGTCCCAGCGGCGGTGTGCCAGCGGCAGTGGCCAAACCCGCGCCGATTGCGATCACGGCGGCGACCGCCATGGCCACGTTCCCCACAGGAACAGCCGATGACTCGATGCGTCCAGGAACAGCTATACGGTCAGTCTCCGCGCGCCCGGGCCGGCGCGCGAGGACCAGACAGTGAACTCTCTCGACCACCGCTTCTTCATCGCGTGATCGCTCCGATAGAGGCGACGCCCGTGAGCAGGCGAAGATGGAGGCATGTCCAAGAAGATCGAATCAGCTCACCGCAAGCTCGTCGACGCGCTCGAGAAGCACGCCGAACTCGCCTCCGGCAAGAAGAGCCACCGCGGCCGCATCGAGAGCGCCGCCGCCGACGTTAAGCGCGCCGCCACGAAGTACGCCGCCGTCGTCGCCGCACGCACCGACACGCAGAGCCCGTTCAGCGACATCGCCGACCCCCGCCTGGACCGACCCACCATCGCCTCCCTCACGGCGGAACGTGATGCGCTCACCCGCCGGCTGACCGAAACACCCCTCACGGCCACCGATCTGCAGGTGCCGCTACCTACTCCGGAGTCGGACCCGTCCTAGCCGGATCGAAGGGCCGCTCGGCCATCCACGCGAGTGTCGCTCCTTGACGTCACTTGTCCCAGGTGGAGGCGATGTCGAAGCTTTCGGGTGCCCGACGAGTCGTTCCGCACACAGACCCGCGCAACGAGTGCATTCTCGTCCAGCTTTGACCCTCCTCGATCGGCCGCGCGACCTGTCGGCTCGCATTCTTCGGTTGGGAGAGGTCACGTGGACGGCTTGGTAGGTCGCTCATCGTTGGACAAGCGACGCGGCGACGCCCCGGGCTGTCGGTGTTGCGGTCTCTCCGAAGGTCGTTTCGAATGCTCGTGAGTCGAAGAGGTAGGGGCGGGTGTATTGGTAGTCCATCTCGAGTGTTTCGCGGGCTGCAAGGTTGAACAGCGCCCCGAGACGCATCGTGGTTGGTCGCATCACGGCGGTGCGGGCGCCGGGTCCAGCAGCAACTTCTAGGTACTGGCGCCCCGTCATCGCGGGCGCAGTGGGCAGGTGCCACGTTCCGTTTCGGGCGGCGGGGTTGGTTCCGAGGGTCACGAGAGCCTTGCCGATGTCGGGTGTGTAGGTGAGGGAATGCGGCTGGTCTGCGTCGAAGAGCCAGGTTCCCGTCTTGTTGACGGCAATCTTGTCGAGGGCGAAGGTGTTGAAGACGCTGGTTGTCGCACCGGGGCCGTAGAAGTCGGCGCTTCGTCCGATCGTCACTGTCAGCCCCTGCGACTGGGCCGCTCGGAGAGAGCGCAGCGCAGCAGCACGCACTTCGCCCTTCTTACTTCGTGGCGCGAGGGGGGTCTGTTCGGTCATGACGCCGTCGACGGGGCCGTAGGCGTAGACGTTGTCGAGGTAGACGAGGTGGACGCCGTTCTCGAGCGCGGCGGCGATCGCGTTGTCGAGGATGACAGGCCAGTGATCCGCCCACACGCGGGCCGAGTACGGGAGGCCTGCCGTGAGGTAGGCGACTTCGGCGCCTCGTAGGGAGTGTGTGACGTCGCGGGCGCTGAGGAGGTCGGCGGTCAGGGACTGCGCTTCGGCGATGGTCGATGGACGCCTGCCAACAGAAGTCGGTCGTTCGCCGGCCGCGATCAGAGCGCGCAGCGTTTCACGGCCGATGACACCGTTGCCGCCAAGGACAACGTGGCGAGGGTTCGTGGTCATGAGTCGTTTCCGTTCGGGTCGGTGATGGGAAAGAAGGTCGACGTGGCGTGTTGTTGAGCGAGACGGCGCAGCCCGGCGAAGAGCGGATCACCGAGGGCTGTGCCAACGACCATCAGTTCGGCCACTTCGTCCGGTCCGGAGAGTGACGTGAGCGCGTTCACGTCCGCGTCCGCCGCGGATGTGGCGGCAGTCGCATAGGCACCCAGGTAGTCATCGGGCGCGTCGAACCCGATGGCGAGCAGCCCATCAAGGGCGCGAGCTACCGCATCGATCCCAGGGTTGTCCTCGGTGAAGCACCAGCCCTGCTGCTGCGCGACGGCGACGACACGAGCACGGCTGGCAGCAGTCGGCGTGGACTCGATGACCCGCGGAGTGCTCATCGCATGTTGCGCGACGCGGAACGTTTCAGCCATCGGCATATCCGGGGCATCGAGGACCCCGATGACCTCCCCTGCGGCAGAGATCGACAACCCTCCTGTCTCGATCAGAGCGCGAATCAGCCGCACTCGCTGCACGTGCTTGTCGCTGTAATCGACCTGATTCGCTGAGGACCGGACCCCCTCCGGGACGAGGCCTTCGCGCTGGTAGTACTTCACGGCAGACAGAGGAACGTCCGCCAACCGAGCCAAATCAGATATTTTCACTATCTGATAGTAACGGTATCCTCCTGCGGTAGGCCAGGCGCCTGGTTCAACTTCTCGGCTAGGACGTCCGTGTCGCAAACGAATACCACCGAGGCTCGGTCGCGGGTCAGCTCGCTGCACAAAGAGCCACGCTCCACAGCCCTGGTCGCACTACTCCTTGGCTCGCCAAGCTGGGGTACACCCCAACCGGACGTCAGGCACCCTGGCCGAAGCGCGTCCGAATAGGGCCGTGTCGGGCCTTGTCTGACACTTGCCCCTGCGGCTCTTAGACTTCAACTGGGCAAGTAGCGGTCGGAGGCGGCATGTCGGGTCAGAGGGTCGGGTACGTGCGGGTGAGCACGTTGGATCAGAGCACGGTGCGCCAGCTCGACGGCGTGACGCTGGATCGAATCTTCGAGGACAAGGCCTCCGGCAAGGACGTCAACCGTCCGCAGCTCGAACAGATGATCGGATTCGTCCGCGACGGAGACACGGTGCTCGTGCACTCGATGGATCGGCTCGCAAGAAACCTCGAGGATCTTCGCCGGCTCGTGCGCAGACTGACGGACAAGAAGGTGCGCGTCGAGTTCGTGAAGGAGCAGCTCACCTTCACCGGTGAGGACAGCGCGATGGCGAACCTGCTTCTGAACATGATGGGCGCGTTCGCAGAGTTCGAACGCGAACTCATCCGAGAACGCCAACGCGAAGGCATTGCCCTCGCCAAGCAGCGCGGCGTGTACCGCGGTCGCGCCCGGTCACTCTCCTCGACCCAGATCGCCGAGCTGCGCGAGCGGGCTGGTGCCGGCATGGCGAAGACCGCGCTGGCTAAGGAGTACGGCATCAGTCGAGAGACCGTGTACGCCTACCTCCGCATCCCGACGACCGCCACGGGCTAGCGCAGGGGCGCCGAGGACGCACCCTTTGAACAATCACGTTGATCGCTGGTCATAGCCTCATCCCATGCGGAAGGTCGAACGGCTCTTGCTCGCGGCACTCATCGCAGCGACTCTCGCCCTGGTGGTCGTCGTCGTCCTCGTCGGCCTCGCTGTGAACGACCTCACAAGAAATGCGGTTCCGCCCTTTGTTCAGCCTGGGCCCAGCGACCGGCCGACAGCTCGACCGATACCGCCATCGCTGATACCCCCGACGCTGCTGCCCGCTGAATGAGCGACCGAAAGTGAAGTCGATCGTTCATGTTGACCGGTGACGATCTCCTCGTGTCTGCTCGATGGTCCCCGAGGCTGCCCGCGCTGATCGTAGGCGCCGCGTTGATCGCAGTCGTGGTACTGGCGTTCGTTCTTGATGGGGTTGCGCTGGCGTGCAACGAGCCGATTCCTCCACAGTGCACCGGCTTTGCCGTCCCTTGGCCAAGCCTGTCCGTTGCGGTGCTGACGACACTCGCCCTGGCGGCTGTCACCTCCGCGATCCCCGAGCGCACCTACCAGAGGAGGAAGTACGCCCTCCTCATCAGCATGAGTGTGGGGATCGTCGTGTCTTGCGTCCTCGTGGGGCAGACCGGATCGGTTCCCGCTGACCGCTACTACGAGATGACCGACGGGGCTTGAGCTCCCTTTCGTCTCGTTCACCTTCGCGGTGCATGATGCGGTTATGACGACCGACTTTGATCCCGAGCAGGTTGTGCGCGACGTCACGGCGAACGTCCGCAAGAAGTTTCCCGACCGCACCGATGAGCAGCTTGAGCCCCTCGTGCGGGAAGAGCTCGCCGATCTGCAGGACCGGCCCGTGCAGGACTACCTCTCCGTCCTCACCGAACGCGCCGTGAAACGCCGCCTGAAGCGCGACACTCCGACCGCGTGACCCTGGCGAGTCGCGTCCGAATTCTACTGCGTCTGCTGGGGTTGATCACGCTCAGCGACCCCGGGGCAATGGCGCTCTCAGCGCGAACATCCGTTGTAGACAGTTGGAACGGTCGGCCGCGAATCGCGCACCATCGAGCTGCTGAGGGGCTGGCTACCCTGGCTAGGTGGACTTCATTGGCTTGGCGCCCCGCCACTTTGACACCGCGCTCGGCGCGGTACTGACCACAGCCATGCAGGCGCAGGGCTGGAGCGCACAGAAGGTAGCCGTATTCGCACGGCTCCGACCACGCACCGTCCGACGCATCCTGACCGGTAAACCCTCGGCCGGCACCGTACAACTGCACCGCCTCCTGCAAGTCCTGCAACTCGACCACGACGCCACGACGCGCACCGTCTACATCGAAGCGCGAGTCGCGCAGCTCGCCGCGGACACCGAAGCGGCCGAACACCGCGACCGCACCCGAGACGCGCTCGGATGATGACCGGCAACGACCTCACCGTTCTCCTCAACCCGTCCGTCATCCTCGGCGCCCTCGTCATCGTTGCGGCGATCCTTGGCGGGCCGTGGCTGCGCGACCGGTACATCTTCCGAGAACTCAACCGCGACACCGGCGTCAGCCGACAACAACCCACTGCCCTTTTCACATCAGGCCGGGCCGGCAACCCGCCGCTGGTGTACTTCCTGGAACTGCACTACGCCGAACGCCTCGACACAGTGCTGATGCTGCACCGCATCGGCGCCATCGCCAGCCTCCACGACGGCTCCATGACCATGCACGACCGCGCCGGACGCCTCCTCACCCACCTCAGCGCACTCGACGTCGCCTACTACCGCCGCCTCAACGACACAGCCCCGCAACCACCCAACCCGGAATAGACAACCCTGCCCAGCGCCCGGCCTCCCCTGCCCCGTTTCACGCCCCCTCAACGGAATCACCACCGGACAGGTTTAACGAGACAACCCCGCCCGCGCCACGCCGCGGCGGCGCACGCAACTCGTGGGCGACCGGTTGACGACCCCCTAACGGGACGGGATCAGAGGGCGCCTGGCGGTACTGGAGGCGGGTTGGGGTCCTCGAAAACGGCGGAGCGCGGCCACATCAGCGTCGGCATGCGCACGCGGCCTGCACTGCCGGTGTTCTGCGCGACGTCGAGGAGCTCGGTGGCGTGCGCGAGGACGTGCTCCGCATAGGCAGGGTGCACCCAGTGCGGGGCGGAGAACGCCGCGATCAGGTCCTGGAGGGCACGGATGGTGTCTTGCTGATTCTCATCCCGGAGGGACATGACGGCTCGACTCGATAAGGGGAAAGCCCTCTCGGCCGAGTGGCGCCGTCCGACTCGTGCGAGAGAGTTCGTGCGCCTCCGCGACGCGACCGGCACGCACCACCGTACGCCCCTGACTCACGGAAAGGGGCATACGGGAAATATCCCGGTGAGGTCGCAGAAACGGTTCTGAGACCTTGGGGTTAGGCAGGCGCGGAACCGAGTACCTCGAATCGGTCTGAACCGTGCTGAGCAGGGGTTAGTCTCAGAGCCCATCCGAGACCTCGCGTGGCGAATCGCGCCCTTCTCGGGCGCACGCACCGGCGGGACGCCCCATGGGCAAGCTGCACTACAACTCCAGCTCCGAGTCCGACTTCGATGACCGGCTCCTCGCCCACCTGCAGCTCGTGATCGGAACGAAGCTCGGGAAGGGCGAGAGCTTCTACCTGTCCTGGAAGAACAGCGTCGACGTCGGCAGCGGACGACGCTCGGTGTGGCTGCATCCTGCGATCCCGCTCGAATTCGCCTTCGCCGGCAACCGCTCCCCCAGCATCAACCCCGCGTGGATTCGTCAGCTCGTCCAGGACTCCTACACCGTCAACGGACTCCGCGTCAGCCCGGAACCTGACCCCGGCGGAGCCAACCCTCACGCCCCAGACGCCTCGACCACACCACGACGAACGACACCCCGCACAACCCTTCGATCGGAACAGTGACCCCATGAGGAAGCTCTACTACTCCAGCGGCTCGATGCTCGTCGGCGACGTCACCTGCAAGGCCGTGCTCCGCTACGCCCGGGCCCTCGCGGACGTCGGGAAATCGGACATCGTGACCGTTCCCGTCGTCACCGACGCGGGAAGCAACGCCTACGCCCACCTGCTTATCGGACCCGCCAGCCAACTGTTCTCCATCCCGGTGGAGAACAGCCACGGCGACGAACCCCTCGATGAGGCAGCCATCGCGCACATCGAGCTCGAGACACGGCGGATGCAGCCAGCCCGCCCCTCCTGGGATGAAGAGATGACCGACATCACCGACGTCGACTTCCTCGACCTCCCCGGACCCTCCTGACCCCTCACTCGAACCCGGAATCTAAGGACGGCCGCCCGCCTCGTTCCCCGCCGAAACGTCCGCTCAACGATCCCCTTACGGGACGGCCTCTAGCTTCCGGCGCCGCGGATCCCTCCCCACGTCTCTCCGAGCGTGGTCGAGTCCGGGCCGATGGTGTTGTCGTGCGCGTTGAGGAGCGCTGTTCGTTCTGCGTCCGTCGCGTTCACCTCATCTAGGAAGGCGAGAAGAGAGAACGGCAGCAGCTTCCACAGCTCCGCACGCAGCTTCAGTGCCGCCGGAGCGTGCTCGTGCAGTTGCGCGATCGGCTCGAGCTGCGGGTACCGATCACTGATCAACGCGACTTGCTCCCGGGTCAACATGTACCGGCTGAGGAGAGAGCCGGCGAGTACCTCGTCGCCGGAATCCACGAGAGCGTTGATGCTCTCGTTCATCAGCTCGAGCGAGTCGTCGCCAGCGACGTGCCACCGCTGGTTGTGAGTTCCGTTGACCGCGATCCAATCAGCCGAGCGCCCCTCCGGCAGAGGAGGAACGTCCCCCGACCAGGCATGTCCATCAGTCATGTGCTCATTGTGGTGGAGCAGCAGGTGCCGACAAGAGCAGGCGCGTGGCGCCGACCCGATGCGCCGCTGAACGATCCCCTTACGGGACGGCCGCGCTCCGCTTCCGGGGCTCAACTACCGGCGCCGAAACGCTCCATACAGCGCGACGACGCTGCCGTCCTCGAAGCGATCCGCAGGACTCAGCGGAGAACCGTCAGGCCACTGTGAGAGCCGCACGAAGTGCAGCCGAAGCGACGAGCGTTCGTCCTCGTGCAGCATCTCCTCGAACACGGGAACGAGCGCCAGTCGCAGCTCCTCGATCGTCGTCACCGCACACCAGGGCTGTCGACGTAGACGTTCTCACTGAGCGGAGTCCACGTCTCTTCGACTCCCCCGCCGTCCGGGATGACGTGGAACGTGTCGCGGCCGATCGTGGCATCGAACCCGCCGGCCCCGCAGCTCTGGTCCCACGTGTCCTCGTCAGCGAAGCTCGTCAAGCACGTCGTCTCCAGATCGCTCGTTCGCGCCAGGAACAGTGATCGGTCTCCGACTCGGCCGACGAGCCGGGAGCTGGTCTCGTCCATCTCCGACCACGAGGCCCGCGGGGGCAACGTCGGGAACGTATCGGCGTCGGTCGCTGCCCGGTCGAGGTCCGCGAAAGTGAGCAGAGGACGCTCAGCGGTGGTGAAGCACCCGCTGAGCGAGGCCACGACTGCGGCAAAGATGACCGTGACGGCGAGGGTTCGAGTGGTCACCCTTGCGATGCTGCGCGGTCGACTTGTCCAGGTCACGAGGTCAGCCTAGGAAGCGCAGGACCAGGACACGCCCTTTCCGGAAACTAGGGTGAGGGCATGTTCCCCGAGCTCGGCACCGCGTTCCTCGCGGGCGCGCTCGCTCTGCTCTCCCCCTGCGCTGCGCCAATCCTCCCTGGCATTGTCGGCGCCCTCACCTCGACAGGAGACGGACGGGCTCGACCGTCTCGGCAGGTGTGGTCGATCCTTGCTTTCGCGGTCGGCGCCGCGCTCGTGCTGATCGGATCAGTAGCGCTGCTTCTCGCGTTCGGCGCGAATGTGAACCTCGCCCGTCCGCCGTACACGCTAATCGCCGGCGGACTGCTCATCGCCGCCGGCCTCTACTCCCTCGGCGTCCTCCGGATCCCCTGGATCACGAAGACCTCCACCCCAGGCGGCTCGGCCGCGAAAGCACTGCTGCTCGGAGTCAGCTGCGCCGCAGTCTGGTACCCCTGCCTCGGCCCATCCCTCGCCATCGCCTACGGCCTCGCCTCCAACATCGACACCGCGGGACTCGGCGTCGCGCTGGGGTTCGTCTACTTCCTCGGCATGCTCACCCCGCTGTTCCTGCTCGGACTCGTCCTCGCCCGCGCAGCACGCTCACGCCGATGGCTGCGCCGCATCGGCGCCTACGCCAACAAGGCCGTCGCCGTCCTCCTCATCGCGATCGGCGTCCTCGTCATCACGGGACTCTGGAACTCCGTGTCGCTGTGGATCGTGGACAACTCGAGCTGGTTCCCCACCCTCTGATCCTCGAACAGGATCGCTGTGCAGCCAGTCGACCCGATCAGGGGACGAGGAGATGCCGTGTCTGTCCGAGTGTCAGAACTGCACCGGTAGACGACTCTCCGGTTAGCGTGGCCCCATGCGGCAAATCATCCATCGTCACCGGAGGGCCGCTCTCTGTGCTGTACCAGTTGGCGTGGTGCTGGGTGCGCTGCTCGGTCTGGGATTGGTCCTCACGGGTAACCCCGATTATCGCGATCAGGGTGGGTGGAGTTCCTTCGCGTACTTGATGATCGTGGGCGCCGTTATCGGTGGGGTCAGTGCCCTGACGGCCGTCGCCGGAGGGTTTGGGGCGATCCTGATCACCCATCGGTCGGGACGAGCGACGGAGACGTCCCCGATGATCAGCCCTGTGGGACCGGCCATAGGATCGGGCGCCCCGTGGGGTGGTGCGGCCTGCGTAGCTGCCGTCGCCGGTGACCCAATGACCGCGGCCATCGCTGCTGGGCTCGGTGTAGTTGCGGCTGTGGTCGGCGGGGTAAGCGCTGCGCTGCTCCTTCGACCGTCGAAGGGCTCGCGCGCCACTGCTGAGGCTGACGATTCGGGCACGCTCACGTCGATTGTGCAGACGACCTCGAAGATCTGAACGTTCACGGTCATCTGCACGAGTATTGAGAGGTCGCGACGAGCTGTGCAGGCAATCGTGAGAAACGACAGCGCTCGATGTCGCGTCTACGTGTATCGGTGAGCGACCCCTCATTGGACGCCCACGGTCGACCTCCTGAAGACATCTGAGGGAAATCCGAGAGCGACCGACCGGCCGGTCGGTTTGTCTATACGGTGTGCTCATGGATCGCAGAGCCCTCATCCTCGACGCCGCCCGACGACTGACGCTTGAACGCGGAGTCGTCCCGTCGTTGAACGAGACGGCGGCCACGGCCGGCGTCTCCAAGGGCGGCCTCGTGCATCACTTCCCGTCGCGCGCCGCGCTCGTGCGAGGCCTGGCTTTGGCAGCTCTCGAGGAGGTCGACGCGGCGATGGTCGCTGCGGCGGCCGAGCGGCGGGCAGCGGAGACGTGGCTGCGCATCTCGGTGCCCACCGGGGATGACATCGCGTTGTTCCGGGCGCTGGCGATCGCGCACCGCGCGGTCGAGACGCCCGGCGATGACGTGGCCGCAGCGTCGCGGGAGGCGACGTCCCGGTGGGAGGCGCTGATCCAGGACGAGACGGGCGACGCCACCCGTGCGAGGGTGATCCGTCTCGTCGGAGACGGGCTCGCTGCGAACGTCCTCGCCGGCATCGAGCCGGCCCCCACCCAGGCGGAGCTCGATCGCTTCATCGATGTCATCGTGCACTTCCCCCGGCGGACTCCCCGATGAGCGGGCCGCTTCTGCTCGCGATCGCCGGGCTCGCAGCGCTGGATGCGTTCAACCCCGCCACGATCGTCGCCGTGACGCTCATCCTCCTTGCTGCACCCCGGCGCCCCGTTCTGACGGCACTGGTGACCGTCCTCGGTGCAGCGCTCACCGTGTTCGGCGCCGGCGCCGCCTTGTTCCTCGGCGCGGGAGCTGCCGCGGGCGCCGTCGACGGCATCGTGCAAGGCATCCGCTACGCCGCCTTCGCCGCCGCCGGTCTCGTCCTGGTCATCTCCGGCATCCGCCGATTCCGGACCCGCGCACGCAAACCAATCACTCTCCCCTCCTGGTTCACACCCTGGACGGCGCTGCCGTTCGGCGCACTGCTCACGGGCGCCGACCTGCCCAACGCCTTCCCGTACTTCATCGCCATCGAACGACTCCTCGACGCCCGCCTCACCCCCGGCGAAGGGCTGCTCGTTCTCGCCGGCTACGCGGTGATCTACTGCCTGCCCTGCCTCGCACTCCTCGTCGTCGGGATCCTCGCCCGCAAACGCACCCACGCCGTGCTCTCACGCATCACCGCACGACTCGGAACGGGCGACGTGAAAGCATCACCCACAACGGCCATCGTCCTGATCCTGCTCGGCGGAGTCGTCGCGTCACTGCCCTTCTGGGCACTGCGCTGACCGGGTAGGGGATCGCCCGGTGAACGACCCGGCTACGCCGTCTACTGTTCGGGCATGACTTCCTCAAGTGCAAATGAGCCTCTCTCCGAACTTCCCACCGTCAGCACTGAGACCAAAGACGGCGTGGCCATCGTGACCATCGCGACCGAAGCATCGATGCGTCTTCGGGTGATCCTGAACAACCGCACCCTGTTCGAAGACACCGTCGCGGAAACATCGGGTGATGTGGCAAGGGACCTACGCGACTGACCCGGTGCCATTGCGCACTTCCACGTCCCCGCCGGATGCCAAGCATCCCTACCGGAAGCTTGATTGCAGGAGAAGGATGCCTGCATGACGCTGCGAACAGAGCTTGCGACTGATCGCGAGTGGGCCGATGTGCGAACCGCGTTCGGACCTCGCGCAGGCAAGCCCGACTCCTGCTGGTGCCAACGCTTTCGTCACCACGACCACGCGACGAACGAGGACGCGCTCCGTGCAGAGTTGCGCGATTCAGCCGTCCCGATCGGTGTGCTCGCTTACGTGGACGATCGGCCCGTCGGCTGGACCCGAGTCGTCCCGCGCCACACGCTCCCCGGAATCACCGGGAACACAGCACTGAAGCGCATCCTCGAAGACGACCCTGCCGCCTGGTGGGTGACCTGCATCAACCTCCGCCGAGAGGCCCGAGGCCAGGGCGTAGGCACCGCCCTCCTCTTCGCCGCCGTGGACCACGCACGCGCCAACGGCGCATCAGTCCTCGACGGGCACCCCGTCGACGTCACCATGTCCACCACACGGCCCTCGCCCTCCGCGCTCTTCACCGGAACGGTCTCCATCTTCACGGCCGCCGGCTTCCACGAGATCGGACGCACCTACCCCAGCCGACCAGTCATGCGAGCCGACCTCGGCTGACCAGCGCCGCTGACCCACCCCTCAACGGACGCCAAGCCGACCCGGTGAACGATCCCCATACGGGACGCCTTCAAATGCGCTGGGGTCAGCGGTCTGCAACTTCCGCGCGCCTCGCGATTCGGCTCTGACCAACGACGGCCACGGCGATGACGGCGGGGACGAGCAGATAGAACCCGGCGGGGACGAGCAGGACGGCGACGGCTGCGGTGGAGAACACGGACAGCCACCACAGACGCGAGTAGGCGGGGAAGATCTTGATGCCTGCGGCGAGCCCGAGGATGTAGACGGGAACCTGGGATCCGGCGCAGAGCGACACCAACTCGTCCGTGCTGATCGGCGTGAGTGCCGCGGCGGCGAGCCCGGCGATGATGATCGCGATGGGGACGGCGAGGGCGCGGAGTCGGGCTGATCGCTGCGCTCGCGCTCCTTCGGGAGCGCCGGCTGCGCGGGAGTCGAGCTCAGCGAGGCTTCCGACGTAGGCGAGGCTGTTGCCGGTCGCGATGATGACGGCGATGATCGCGGCGACGACGGCGCCGATGGGTCCGACGGCGATGCGCAGCAGCGCGGCGACCGGTGCGGCGCTGCCGCCGGCGGTGGGACCGAGGACGAGGATCTCGGGCGCGGCAACGGCGGCGTAGAGCAGGGCGACGATGACAAGCGTCGCGGCAGTCGCCTTCGGGAGGGTGCGGCGCGGGTCGCGCAGCACGCCGGTGAAGTTGGTGACCGCTTCCCAGCCGGTGAGGACCCAGGTGAGCACGAGCGCTGATGCGGCGACCGCGACGACGCCGTTGGGCGCGAACGGGGTGAGGTTCGCCGTGTCTCCGTGCGGGAGCGCGAGCACGGCGGTGGTCGCGATCAGCAGGATGAGGGCGATGGAGAGCAGGAGGGTGAGGATCCCGCTCCCGGCCCGATAGAGGATGCTCGCGATGACGGCCACGGCGCAGATCGCGGCGGCGACGGTGACGACGGTGGCCTTGTCGCCTCCGGTGGCTTCGGCCACGTACTCGCCTCCGATGAGGCCGAGGGCGGGGACTCCGATGGGGACGCCGTAGCGGAACCAGGCGGTGACGAGTCGGCCGGCGAGGGAGCCGAAGGCGGCGGAGGCGTAGCCGGCGATGCCGTGCGCGGTCGGAGTAGCCGCATGCAGCGCGGCGAAGGTGAACGCGATGGGCGCCGAGACGACCAGCAGCACCCCGAGCGTGATCAGGGACGCCGGCCCTGCCTGCGCCGCCGCGAGGGCGGGCAGGGTCAGGATGCCAGGTCCGACGATGGCGGCCACGAACAGGGCCGTGCCGCGCACGGCGCCGACGCGATGGTCTTTCTCGAGGATCGTCACGGGCGCCTCCTACGGCGGACAAGGTGCATGTCGGTTCATCGCGATTTAGCGATGAGCAAAGGTTTAGCACATAATCGCGATTTACCGATACGTTCGTTGTGTGGACGTTGCAGCCGAAAGCCTCGACCTGGTGCCGGTCTTCAAGGCGCTCGGGCACCCGACCCGTTTGGCGATCCTGGGCTGGCTGAAGGACCCGGAGTCCTTCGCGCCGGAGGACTCGGCAACGAAGGAGCACGGGGTGTGCCTGAAGTACATTCAGGCGCGGGCGGAGGTGTCGCAGTCCACGGCGTCGCAGTTCATGTCCAGCTTGCAGCGGGCGGATCTGGTGACGGTCACCCGGGCGGGTCAGTGGTCGTACTACCGGCGCAACGAAGACACGATCGCGAAGCTCGGACAGATCCTCAACGACGTCATCTGACGCCGCACCTGCGGCCGGTCTACAGGTGGACGCTGCCGATATCCCCGGCCCGCTCAGTGGTCGCTTCGAGTTCCGTGATCGCACGACGCCGCTGGCCGGTGAGCGTGAACAGCGCCATCGAGGCAAGGAGCCCCGGCCCGGGCGGGAACACCCCGAGCTGAGTGAGCATCGTGAGGTCGTCCCGGACGGCCTTGTGGCCGGTCACGCCGGCGTCGGTGATGGTGAGGACGTGCATCTGCTCGGCGTCGATGCGACGTCCGGTCGGCCGGCTTGCCGTCCTGGTACTGCACGAACGGCCGCGAGTGGAGTCCCTGCATCTTCAGGTGCAGCCAGGCTCCGGAGTCGGTGTAGCCCTCATCGAGGATCTCGAAGTGGAGATCATCGAACGCTGAGCGCATCCACGCGCTCGATGCGAGCAGCCCGGCGGGTCCCGGGCGCTGGCAGGCGGCCGGACCGGAGGTCGCCTCCCTGTTGCCGAAAGTCGGGGCCGCGATCGCGCGGGCGAGGTCCGCGTCGCCGGACTCGAGCACCTGGAAGATGCCGTGGGCGTACTCCTGGAAGGGGGTGGGGGGCATGTCGTTCACCTCTGCGCGAGCGAGTGTCGGCCGACCGCGAACCAGAGGATCGGTCCGAGGACGGGAAGGATGATCGCGGCCGCGATCCAGCCGCCGCGCGCGGCAGGAGTGAGGGGCGTCGCTGCGGAGGCGATGCTCCGGACGGCGGCGATCCACGCTCCGAGCCACGCGAGCACGAGCACGAGCAGGACGACGCTGTGCGTCGCGCTCACCAGCGAGTGCCCTTCGGGCGCGATGAGCGGAGCTGTGCGGCCGCGGGTGTCATTCGGACCAGGCGTTGCTCTGGATGACGTCGACGAAGTTCCCGCGGCGGAAGCTCGGATCGAAGTGCGCGAGCACGTCGTCGTTCATGGTCCCGAACGTCGAATCCGGGCGGTGCTTCATCCCGTCGTTGAACGCGGCGAGGATGTCGCGCTTGAAGTTCGGTCGTGGGTGGGCGTCCGTGACGGCCGCCCGGTCGGAGAGGCTGATTTCCTCGAGCTGGAGCCCGAGGACGTCAGTCTCGACGCCGGCCGTCACGAGGGCGATCTCCGGCGCCAGCCGGGTTGGGATCTCCGGGGTGGTGTGCAGCGCGATCGCGAGCCACGCGGTCTGCGCGACGTCGTGGGAGCGGTCGTGAGCGAGGAGGAAGTCGCGGGCCGCGTCCGCACCGTCGAGCTCGAAGCGTTGCATGCTGCTGCGGTACCGGGAGGTGAGGCCGAGGTCGTGGAACAGGGCAGCGACGTACAGCTGCTCGAGGTCCACGGTGAGGCCCCGCGCGCGTCCCTTCAGTGCACCGAAGAGGAACACTCGGGAGGAGTGGTCGAAGAGGGTGTCGCCGGCCTCGTCGCGGACGAGTTCGGCGGCTTCGCGGGTGAGGGCGGTGTCCGGGATGGTGATGCCGGCGATGGTCTGAGCCATGATTCTCCTTGTCGATGTCTGACCCCTTCAGCCTTGATCCACGGCCGGAGCGGCGCGTCGAGAATCCGGACCGGCAGGCGGAGAAACCAGACAGGAGCGGCCAGTGAGCGCTACGCGCAGCCCGCACCTCGTCGGGGTCGTCATCTTCGACGGCTTCAAGTCCCTCGACGCCACAGGTCCGATGGAAGTGTTCGCGGAGGCCAACAACGAGGGCGGCAACTACGAGCTGCTCGTCCTCTCCCCGGGCGGACGCCCGGTCCGCGCGTCGAACGGCCTCCACGTGCAGGCGGACGCCGCCGTGGAGGGCGAGCTGCCCCACCTGGACACCCTGATCGTCACCGGTGGCGATCTACTCCCCACCACCCCTGCTGCGCCGGGCCTCATCGACGCGCTACGCGCTTTGGCGCCACGCTCGGACCGCCTCACCGCTATCTGCACCGGCGCGTTCCTTCTCGGTGCCGCCGGCCTGCTCGATGGGCGACGGGCGACCACGCATTGGAAGTACATCGCGACGCTCGCCGCCGCGTTCCCCGCCGCTGCCGTCGAGACTGACGCGCTGTTCGTCCACGACGGCAACGTGCACACCTCCGCTGGCGTCACCGCAGGCATCGACCTCTCCCTCGCTCTCCTTGAACTCGACCACGGCGGCGACCTCGCCCGCCGAGTCGCCCAAGCGCTCGTCGTCTTCCTGCAACGACCAGGCGGGCAGTCCCAGTTCTCCCCCTCCCTGCTGATCCCCCGGCCGAACACACCGTCATTGCGCGCGGTCACCGATTCGATCGCCGCCGACCCGGCCGCGGATCACTCCGCCGACGCTCTCGCCCGCCGCGCAGCGATGAGCCCGCGCCACCTCACGCGCCTGTTCAACACCGAGATAGGAACTACGCCCCGCGCCTACGTCGACTCCGTGCGCCTGCACGCCGCCTGCACCGCGCTCGAACAAGGAGCGACCGTCACCGAAGCAGTCACCCGCGCCGGATTCGCCGGCGCAGACGCACTCCGCCGCGCCTTCCGAGCACAACTCGGCGTGACCCCGCACGAGTACCAACGCCGGTTCGCGACCACCGGCACGAGCACCCGGTCAACGGTTTGCTAGAGGATCCCGTACCGGACGTGACGGCGACGCGGCGGGCGCGTGCCTTGCGGTAGCGCTCCGCGGTGTGGGCGAACTGGCCGGGGTTGGTGGTGGCGACGGCGATCAGGTCGGCGCGCGCCTCCTCGTCATCCTCGAAGTCGAGGATGACCGCGGCCTGGTCTAGGGTCAGCTCGTGCTCGTGCAGCGCGGTCCGCGCGACCGCGGACTCCTCGACCGCGAGTTCGGCTTTCACGGTCGCGGCCTTGGTGCCGGTGCGCTTGGCGATGCTCGCGGCCGACAGGCCCTCGAACGACAGCTGCGCCCACGCGGCGGTGCGGTCGGCGGTGGTGAGTTCGGCGCGCTGGTCGTTCTCGATGATCTGCTGCACGATCCGCTCGGCGGTCTTGTCGTCGCCCTCCACGACGTAGACGGGAATCGTCGCGAGGCCGATTTCACGGCTCGCGAGGGTGCGGCGCTGTCCGGCGCGGACGATGACGTTGCCGTGCTCGTCGCGGCGTCCGAGGACGGGCGAGAGGATGCCGCTCTGTCGGATGGAGTCGAGGAAGTCCTTGGTCAGCGGGGCGCTGGTGCGGACGTTCTGCTCGATGACGAGGGCGGTCGGGTCGAGGTGCTCGATGGTCCCGGTGGTGGTGGTGTTCACGATGGTTTCTCCTTGATCAATGTGCGATCATTGAGGCGACAAGTCCCGTGGTTCTAGTCCAACTACGGGGCTTTCGTCTTGTCTGATCGTTTTTTTGTGCCTCTCCGGCGGGAAGAACCGTTTGAGTGGAGACGGCGGAGTGACGCCTATTCCGGGCGAAATAAGGGAGCTTGCGACCGCGTCCGGAATAGGCGGCACGTAGCCGACGGAGCGAGATAGATTGAAACCGCGGAGAGGTGAAGAATCTCAATCAGGTTGTCAACAGCGCCGCAGGCTCCTCCGGCCGGCTCCGTCCGGCCGCGCCAGCAGTAGCCTCAATGCATGCGCGAAGAGGTCTCCACGAGTCGATCTCTCGTCCGCCGAGGCCTCCTCGTCAGGGGACTGACACTCGCGCCGGTTGCGGCGATGCTGATTGCTCTCTCGGCCTGCTCGGGCGGGCTCACCACATCAGCCACGGATGCGTGTAGCAACCACTCCTCCTGGGTAAGCGAAGGCAGCGCAGGACAGCAAGAGGGTCGCCGTGAGCAGCTGCTGCGGACGATGTCTGAGTCGCTGAGCGCGGAGGACCCCGACGAGTTGACGGAAGCGGTGACCGCCATGGAGACGGCCCTTGAGGGTGGCGACGACGAGGCGTTCCAGACGGCCAGCGCGGCGTTCGCTAGCTCCTGTCGAGCGAATGGTTGGGAGCTGCCCGAAGGCTGACAGGCCAAGGGCCTTTGGCTCACCTCGTATCAGTCAGGCAGCAGCGAACTCGGTCCTAGCCGAGTCCACCGTTTGAGGTTCCTTTGGGGTCGCACGCGTAGTTGCAGTTCCCTCAAACTCACACCCAAAGGGTGCTGGAGGCGTGTAGCTGCGGTCGTCTCGAAACATGGCCCAGATGACGTCGAGACGACGGCGAGCGAGCGCGAGGATGGCTTGCTTGTGCGACTTCCCCTCAGCCCGCTTCCGGTCGTAGAACACTTTCGATTCGGTCTTCTGCTGGACGCTGACCATCGCTGCGAGATAGCAGGCGCGCAACAGGCGCCGGTCGTAGCGGCGAGGTCGATGATGATTGCTGCTGATCCGTCCCGAGTCGCGTGGTGCTGGCGCGAGGCCCGCGACACCGGCGAGCCGATCAGCGCTGACGTAGGCGCTGAGGTCGGGGCCGGTTGACGCGAGGAACTCGGCCGCGAGCAGGGGTCCGAAGCCGGGCATGGACTGCAGGAGCTCGGCGGCACGACTCGTCTCGACACGGGCGGCGATGAGCTGATCGATTTCCGCGATGCGCGCCTCGAGCGCGATGACGTCGTGCGCGAGGCGACGCGCGAGCTCGGATGCGATCGCCTGGCCCGGGAGAACGGTCTGCTGGCTCTTCGCCGCAGCGACCGCGGCGGAGGCTGTCGCAACCGCAGTTCGGCAGCCCTGCGAGCGAAGCCATCGGGCAAGGCGGGACTCCCCCATCCGCCGGATAGCATCCGGTGTCGCGTAGCCGGTGAGGAAAACGGGTGATCGGGCCGCATCGCGGCTTCCTTTTGGCGGTGCTCCGTCGCCGCTGCGCGGGCGGAGCTCGCGCCCCCGGAACGGGGATGCCGGGGACCCTTCTATGGATCAACGTCAAGCGGTGGGTCGCGCTCAGTCGGCAGCAGTAGGCGCTTCGGAGGAGTTTGGAGCGGAGTCTTGCCATCCCGGCGGGCGCCGGAAGTAGAGTGAACGACATGCATCTGACGCTGCGATTTCTCAGCCCTCGACCGGTCACCGGTCGTTCGGGGCTGGGCGTGCGCGCGTAGATCAGTCCGTGCGTCGGGTCGGTCGAGGGGTCTCCCCTTCACTCCGACTCGAAATGGACTGTCATGCCTTCCTATCTCTCCGCCGATGACCTCGGCACCTCGCTCGCTCTCCGAGACCTAAGCGATCCCGCACAAGGCGAGCACGCCCTGCAACTCCTCCTTGATGCCGTCACCGTTTCGCTCACGGAGACCTGGGGTGTGCCCGCCACGACGGTGCGCTCGAATCCCCTGGTCGCAGTCGAGGACAACTACGACCGCCTCGGCTTCGACGCCTCCGCGGTCACTCGCGACCAGCGGTACTCGCGGTACGTCAGCGACACCGTGATGCTCCGCACCCACACGTCCGCGATGATCCCGCCCCTCCTCCGGGCTCTCGCCGGCGGAGACTCCGGCGGTGATCACGATCGCCTCTACGTCCTCCCCGGCCTCGTCTACCGCCGGGACTCCATCGACCGCACACACGTCGGCGAGCCGCACCAGGTCGACCTGTGGCGCGTGTCGAACGGTGCACGGATGGGCAAGGACGACCTCGATGGCATGCTCAGCGCTCTGGTCGACGCGGTACTTCCGGGCGCACGATGGCGGGCAGTTCCTGCGGTGCACCCGTACACGACCGGCGGCTACCAACTCGACGTCCAGGTTGAAGGCGATTGGCTCGAACTGGCCGAGTGCGGACTGATCGAACCCGGGCTCCTCCTGCGATCGGGTCTCGACCCGTCCGTCTGGTCAGGGCTTGCTCTCGGGATGGGGCTGGATCGCGCGCTCATGCTGCGAAAGCGGATCGATGACATCCGTCTCCTGCGTTCAACCGATCCGCGCATCGAAGAGCAGATGGTCGATCTTCGGTCCTGGCGTCCGGTCTCGTCCATGCCCGCTGTGAGCCGAGACATCTCGGTCGTCGTGAACCGCGACGACGACAAGGAGACCATCGGTGACCGGATCCGCGCCGCTCTCGGGATCGATGCCACCTCGATCGAGAGCGTGCAAGTCCTCGCCACGACAGCCAGTGAGCTCCTACCCGAAGGCGCTCAGAAGCGACTCGGGATCCGGCCAGGGCAGCTCAATGCGCTCATCCGCATCACGCTCCGCCCGCTCGACCGGACGCTCACGGATGAAGAGGCCAACGCGCTCCGCAACCGCGCCTACCTCGCCGTCCACCGCGGGCCGCACCTCGAGCTGATCTGATTCAAGCCATGCGAGCGGGTGTCGTCCCTCCTGGCGGCACCCGCTCGACCTGCCGCCAAGTCACACCACGGCCAGCGCCGTGCCCATCCGCAGCTCCAGTGCCTTGAAGATCTCGCGGGCGATATAGCGCTTCACGCATCGTCGAATCTCACGACTGGTCCGTCCTTCAGATATGCGTCGGTCAACGTAGGCGCGGGTGCGCGCTTCCGACACCATGCGCACTCGGGCGATCACATCGAGCGCACGATTCAGTTGCCGGTCGCCACCTCGATTCAGCCGATGCCGAGTCGTGTTCCCGGACGACGCCGGGATGGGGTTCACTCCCGCAAGGGATGCGAAGGCGGCCTCACTCCGCACCCGACCAGGGTGCGAGTACGCCGCAACCGCGGCAGCAGCGGTGACTGGGCCGACACCATAGATCTGTTGCAATCCGGGTGCGAGCAGCTCGACGAGCTCGGCCAGCGCCTCGCGGTTCTCACGCATCTGTCGACCGAGTTCGATCACCGTCGACGCGAGCCGGACCGCTTCTGCTCGGATGATGCGCTCCGCAACGTCAGAACACTGAGCGTCGAGATCCACGAGTCGCTGCACACCACGATCAGCGAGCGCTCGCCTCGTGTCGAGCCCGAAGTCTGTGGTGCGGACCAGCGCGTTGAGCTGGTTTCGTGCACTCGTGCGGCGGATCTCCATGTCGCGGCGGACGTCGAGCGTCACCCGGAGAGCGTTGCGCAGCCCGTCGGCTTTCGGTCGAGTCAGCGAGTCGAGCTCGATTCCCATCGCCGAGGTCGCGGCAGCGATCGCGTCGATCTCATCAGTCTTGCCGCGGACGCGGCTCGACTTCTTAGGCGGACGGACCTCGCAGAACACGATCCCGTCGCGCTGAAGCGCCCGACCCAACGATGCACCGTAGGAGCCCGTGCCCTCCATCGCGAACAGAACCGACCCGCGAGCAACGCCTCGCACCCAGGCGATCGCTCGGTCGATCGCCGCCGTCGTAACTGGAAACGCCTTCGTTCCGAGGATCTCGCCGGTTTTGGTCGCGACTACTGCGTAGGTATGCGTGCGGGCGTGGGTGTCGACTCCGACGACGTGGTCGTAGTGGTGGGCGACGATCATGCGGCCTCTTCTCCTCAAGGGTCATCCAGGTGGGATGCGCCGCGGAGGCATCTCTCTAACGAGTCACGCGACCGAAGTCGCGGACAACCTTCTATCAAGCCATCGCAGCGTCACACCGGTTCAGGCTCGCTCGGACGGACAGGTCCCCAGCAAGACACTGCGGTCAAGAGTGTGATGAGTCACGCCCGAGCGAGCCAGAACCAGCCTGACAGCCGGCACCGGGCCGGCCGAGACCATTGAAGAGTGTGAGGGGGTCGCCCCTCACGGGCCGGCCCGCAGGCCGGCCCGCACCGCGCGGCTACCGATCGGCGGGCTCGTAGCAGTTGGCGCAGTCGCACGGCCCGCCGGGGTTCTCCACCCGCTCGACGGCCGCGATCTGCGCGGCCTGCTCCGCCGGGGAGAGCGCCTGCCACCCCTCATCCGCCCGCCGGTTCGACTCGATGCGCGCCGCACGCTCGTCCACCGTCTCCGAGGTCGGGGTGAGGAAAGCGGCCAAGGCAGCGCCGGTGTCCTGCTTCTCGGCGGGAGTGAGGAACGCGATCAGCGCGGCGGCGAAGGCGGTGCCGTCGTCGGTGACGGGGAATCCGCCCGGGGCCCCTTCGCCGGGAAGGGTGAGCGTATTACGGATGTGCGCGAGGATCTCGGCGTCCGTGGCGGTCGCGTCGTCGTCGGACTCCGCGCGGCGGGTGTCGAGGATGAGCGCGAGCTGTTCGGCCGTGGCGCGGCCGGTATCGGTGGCGGTCTGCATGGTGTGGGTGCTCCCTCTGGCTGATCGTTTTTCTTTGCCTCTCCGGCGGGAAGAACCGTTTGAGTGGAGGCGGCGTAGTGACGCCCATTCCGGGCGAAATAAGGGAGCGCAGCGACCGCGTCCGGAATGGGTGGCACGGAGCCGGTGGAGCGAAATAGGTTGAGACCGCGGAGAGGTGAAGAAAACCAGAAAACGAGCCGCGTAGCGGCTTCCTCCTGGCGGTGCTCCGTCGCCGCTGCGCGGGCGGAGCTCGCGCCCCCGGCACGGGGAAGACCGGGGACCCTTCTATGGGTCGGAGTCAACCCAGGCGCGGCAGCGCCTGTCCTCTGGCACGACCAGCTCAGGAAGTTTCGATGCACTGGCGCTACCCGTCGAGTGGCATCGGCCGGGGTGTGCATGAGTTGGCGATGGCCATGCTAAGCGCCGCGTCGGTGTGGACGTCTTGCCACGCCTGCACCGCTTCAGATGGCCCTCCCCTGCGCCCGGCAGGGCGAAATGCGAAGCCGGGCGACCACCACTGTGACGCGGGAGAGTGCTCTGACGTTCACGCAGAACATCACCGTTGTTACAACCGGTCTTAGTGGTTAGGGTGTCTCCATGGTCCGATCACGCCATCCGCTCCCCGACGACATCGCTGCGCTCCTCGACGAGCACGGAGTGAGGGCGGCGTACGACCAGAGACCCGCGTACCAGCGCAACGACTACCTGGGCTGGATTTCCCGAGCGAAAGCGGTCGCGACGCGGGAGCGGCGCATCGCGGTCATGCTCGATGAGCTCGCCGAGGGCGGCCGCTACATGGGAATGATCCATGCACCCTCGCGTAAGGACGCGGATGCGTAGTGCCGCTGCCCCTGTGGGGACGTGGATGACCGGATCGGACGGTCGCCGCTGGTTCTTCGACTCCGGATCCCTCGCGCTGGACTTCGCCTACACGGGCGACTTCGGCTACGGGAACCCGCAGTGGGAATCGCTGCGCTCGCCAGCCGACCTCGGGACCTGGTTGACGTCTCGATTCGAGGAGCCCGGCGCTCCCGTGAGCGATCCGGTGTACCAGCGTGCCCGGGAGCTCCGCGCCGCGGTCACCTTCGCGGCCCGCGCGATCGCCGGTGGTTCTCGGCCGGAGCCGGCGCAGGTCGACACGATCAACGCCCACGCGTCGGCGCATGCTGTCGGTCCGCTCCTCGACGGCGGCACCGAGCAGCCTCCCGCTCCGACCGCCGATCAGATGCTCGCCACCCTCGCCCAGGAAGCGGTCATCGCTTTCTCCGCCGACTCCGATCGCCTGCGGCACTGCCAGGCGGACGACTGCGGTCTGATCTTCCTGGACGTCTCCCGACCGGGATCCCGCCGCTGGTGCTCCATGCAGCGCTGCGGCGGTCGCGCCAAGGCCCGCGCCCACTACGACCGACACCGACACGAAGGAGAATGACATGACGGAACTCACCACCCTCGTCAACCCAGAGGGCCTGCCGGCGAACCCGGCGTTCGCCCACGGAGTCCTCGTCCCGTCCGGCGCCACCGTGTACGTCGGCGGCCAGAACGGCATCGACTCCACCGGGGCCCTAATGACGGGTCTCGCCGAGCAGACCGCTCAGGCGATGCGCAACGTGCTCGCGGTACTCGACGCCGCGGGGACCAGCCCCGAGAACGTGGCCCGCCTCACCATCCATCTCCTCGAGGGCAGCGACGTCCGGGCCGCCTTCGCGGCCACCGGCCCCGTCTGGGGTGCGCACCCCACGGCGATCACCGTCCTCATGGTCGCCGGTTTCGCCAGGCCAGGGGTCCTCGTCGAGATCGACGCGATCGCAGCGGTCCCCGCGGGCCGCATCCCCGCCGAGTGAGCACCGGACGCCACGCCCGGACGCGAGTGGCGAGTGCGCTCACCCCGGAGCGTCCATAGAGAAGACGTAGTACGCGTGTCCGGGACCTGCGATCTCGGCCACGCGACCTCCGGGTATCTCTGTGATCGCGCCCGCCGGTGATGCCGGGTGCGCAGCGAGCCAGGCGGAGAGGTTCTCGACGAGGTACATGGGGCCGGCGCCGCCCCAGTCCTCGGCGTCATCGAGCATGAGCTGGACCTCGACGTCGGGCATCTGGACGGCGACGGTGTGCTCGCCCTCGCGCCACGCCTCCGTCCACCCCAGACCCAGGTAGTGCTCGACGGCCGCGCCGAGGTCCTCGACGGGCTGGAAGTAGAAGGTCAGTCGCATCTCGTCCCCACAAAAAAGGTCTGTCCTGCTCGCCTCTCCTGAGCGGAGAGAGTGCTGCCACTCACGTTCGCCACCGATACGCGAACGCCGCGTAAAAGTACTTTGCCGGAGAACGTGATCCCTCGTCGAGACCTCATCAGACACTTCGCGTTCCGCCGATCGGACTCCGTACCTGATCGACGATGAAGAGCGCCGTCATCGTCACGAGTTGTGTTCATCTCGCAAGCCTCGCGATGCACAATGGCCATGCGGACGAGCGCTTACGCGCTGCCGGCGTCAAGCGGGAGTGTCGGCGCGCGCATTGGGTAAAGGCCTGCAACGAAGCCGTAGCCACGATCTCCTTCGCGCGGGACCTGACCGAACTACCTTGCTAGAGCTGAACTTTCTCCCACGAATGGAGCGCAACGTCATGGTCGACATCCTTCTGTTCCATCACATTCAGGGCCTGACTCCTGGAGTCACTGCTCTCGCGGACGCGCTCTCGGAGGACGGTCACGTCCTGCACACCCCGGACTTGTTCCATGGGAAGGTCTTCGAACGCATGGAGGACGGCTTCGCGTACATGAAGTCTCTCGACCCGCGCCGGGTCCGCGAGCAGGTTGACGCCGTGATGGAAGCTCTCCCGGAGCATCTCGTCCTGGCGGGCATGTCCTGGGGCGTCTCGCATGCACAGCGACTCGCTCAGAGCCGACCCGGGGCGCGGGGCGCTATCTTTTTCGACGCGTGCTTCCCGGTGACTGGCGAGGGCTCCTTCGGACCGTGGCCCGACGGCCTTCCCGTGCAGATCCACGGCATGGATCAGGACGAGTTCTTCGCCTTCGAGGGAGACCTCGACGCGGCTCGCGAGCTGGTGGCCACAGGAGGCACCGACCAGGCTGACGTCTTCACCTACAGCGGCGACAGTCACCTCTTCGCGGACAACTCGCTGCCCTCGTACGACCCTGCCGCGACGGAGCTCGCCCTCGACCGCATCCGCACGTTCCTCTCTCGGATCTAGAGATCCTCTGACAGCGACGGCTGATACTCCTCGTTCCCGGCCGGCGCGGCGGTGTAAAAGGTCCTACTGGCGGCGACCCTGCCACTTCCACTCTCGGCGGGAACCAAACTCGACGCCGTGCTGGCTACGAATCGAGAGTGGTCGCCTGGGGCTAGTCGGGGCTGGGCTTCACCCGAAGAGGCCCCGCCCCGCACGCCTACGGCTGATCAGCTCCGTCGATCCGCATGAGCAGGCCGCACTGCGCAAAGGTGACGATGTGCCCCACCGAAGGTGAGCTCATCATGAGGACTGCGATCTTCCGCCCCACCCGCGGAGACCATCTCCGTCGCTTGACACCATTGCCGATCGCTCATCATCATGCTGGGACGACCGGCGGCGGCGGGCCGCCGGCACCCCGGATGAGAGGGCGCACCGATGCCCACCACGATCTTCGTCAACCTGGCCGTCAGCGATCTCGCACGGTCCCGGGCCTTCTTCGAGTCGCTCGGCTACTCCATCAACGAGGGCTTCAGCGACGACAACGCTGTCAGCGTGGTGATCAGCGACACGATCACCGCGATGCTGCTCAGGCGGGAGTTCTTCGCCGAGTTCACCAGCAAGCCGATCATCGACGCCACCACCTCGACCGAGGTGCAGCTCGCCCTCAGCGCCGAGAGCAAGGACGAGGTCGACGCCGTTCACGAGAAGGCCCTCGCCGCGGGCGCGACGGACGCCGGCACCCAGGACCACGGCTTCATGTACTCGAAGAGCTTCGACGACCCGGACGGCCACCACTGGGACTACGTCTGGATGGACCCCGAGGCCGCCGCCGGCGGCGCGCCCGAGATCAGCCTCGAGGAGATCCGAGAGAACACGACGCACAGCTGAGCCCCCTCTGGCCGCCTTTCCGCCCGCGGATCCGGCGGGCGAACCTCAGGTGAGGTGACGTGCCAGCGAATGCGCCACTGCCGTCGCGGCACGCATGTTCTGCTGGTCGTTGCGAACGTCTTCGCACCGCTCGGCGAAGGCCTTGAAGTCCTCCATGTGCTGCTGAGACTGCTCGACTGCTCCGTGGGCGAGAGGATGACGGTCAGGCGCGGCCCGCGAGACCGACGACATTGCCCTGCGGATCCGCGAACTGCGCGATGACCACCGCCCCATCGGGACGAACGGACGGCTGGACCACGATCGTCGCGCCGAGCTCGACCGCGCGGGCCAGGCGTTCTGCGACGTCCTCCACGCCGACGTAGAACACCACGGCGGAGACGAATTCCTCTCCGCCGCCGAGGCCGACGGGTACGGCGCCAGCAGCCGAACCGGGCGAGTTGAAGGCGTACGCATCGGACTGTGACACGGCCGGAGAGACCGGGGCACCCGGCTCCGCGGACCAGCCGAACATCGCTGAGTAGAACGCGCGCAGCAGGTCGGGCCTGCGCCCCGTGATCTCGACGTGCACGACCGGGTCCGGCACCGCAACTCCTTCGTTCGAGCGTCACCTGACGATGTCGCCAGTCTCGTCGCTGTCGGCCCGGACCGGAAGGACGTCGGTCGGCTCGGATCTCTGCGCGGACGACGCAGCTGCGCGACCGCGAGCACGAGTGGTGACGGCCAAGGAGCGCCATAGATCACCTCTTGGCGCGTGCCTCGTCCGGTGCCACCCTGAAGAAGTGACTGAGAACACTGCGGCAGCGGAACTCCGGACTCTCATCGACGAGCGGGTGCAGGCGATCGCGTCGCGCGATGCGCAGTACCTTGCCGACGCGCAGGACCCCGAGATCCTCGCCTTCAACGTCCTGCCTCCCTTGCGGCTCCGCGGATCGGATCAGGTGGCGGAGCAGACGCGGGCCTGGTTCGATGGCTACGCCGACGGGCCCGGCTACGAGGTGCATGACCTCCGGATCGACGTGGACGGGAGCGTCGGCGCGACGGCGTTCCTCTACCACGTCACCGGAACCCTGCTATCGGGCGACGAAGTCTCCATGTGGGTGCGTGCCACGCTGGTCTGGAAGAAGATCGACGGTCGATGGCGGATCGTCCACGACCACGAGTCCATCCCCTGGGATCCGAGTACCGGGCAGGGCCTGGCCTCTCTCGAACCCTGACCGGCCGAGTCGGCTTCGCGGGACTCCGTCGATCCGCGCCGGAATCTCCCGCCCGGTTCAGCTCTCGGAGGAACCGGTGACGGCGGAGGGGGCGGATTCCGTGTACTCGTCGTGGCGGCGCATCCAGAACGCGCGCGGCGCCTGCGGCCACCCGTCGGGAACGTCCTCGCCCTCCATCTGGCTGCCGTACGGCGTGAGCGAGAGGAGGCTGTTGACGCTGCCGATGCCGCCGACGACGGTTCCGTTCTGGAGGAAGTACGTGCGGTACACCTTGTCGCCGTCGCGGAGGAAGACGTTGAGCGCGAACCACTCCGTCGCCCCGAAGTCGCTCGTGAAGGAGGGTGTCCTGATCGTGTACCAGGGCATGTCGTCCCAGCCCATGCGCGTCTTGTACGCCGCGAGCTGCGGCTGCTCGGCGGGGGACGCCATGGCGAAGGTGACGTCGTGCGCGTGGACGAGCCCGAGGTCGCCGACGCCGTCGGCCCAGGACGAGCAGCCCGCGCACCCCGCGTCGGGCCAGCCCGCGACTCCCTCCTCGAAGAAGAAGCGGTAGAGGATCAGCTGACTGCGCCCCTCGAACAGATCAATCAGCCGCACGACGCCCTCCGGGCCCTCGAACAGGTACTCGTCCTCGACGAGGACCATCGGCATCCGCTTGCGCGCCGCCGCGGTCTCCTCGAGCACGGCAGCCAGACGCTCCTCCTGCTCCCGGAGGACGGCCACGGAGGCGTCCCACTCGGACGCGGAGACGACGTCAGGCTTCGCGATGCTCATGCACGCATCGTAGGAACTCGTCACGTCCGCGATCCAGCAGACATCGACGTCAGGACTACGCGTTCGAGGCGGTCAGCGGCTTCCGCAGCTCGACCTCGACGTAGTGGCGGCCGTGGATCTCGCCTTTCCGCCGCGCTCCGGTCGGCGCGTACCTGGCGGCGGCGTACACGTGCTGAGCGCGGGTGTCGGCGTCGTGGGTCCACAGGAACACCTCGTCCCGGCCCCGAGCGCGCAGCTCGTCCTCCGCGGCCTCGAGCAGGAGCCGCCCGATTCCGCGCCTGCCGGCGGCAGGATGGACGAAGAGGACGTACAGCTCGCCGTCGTCACCGTGGGTGCCGGAGTATCCGACGACGAGGCCGTCGAGCTCGGCCACGAGCAGCACGTCCGACGAACCCGTCTCGGCCACGGCCTCGACCCAGAACTCCGGAGGGAACATCGGCACGATCTCCTCGATGCGCTCGAGGTGCGTCCACCCGTCGAGCACCGCCGCATCGAAGACCTCACCCAGCCGCGGCGCATCGCTCGCGACCGCGTTCCTCACCACGATCCCGCCGTCGATCGCCATGGACCGACGCTACGACGTACTCCGGATCGGGCGCCACCTGTCCGAGGGGCATCGCGGGGTCCATCGCCGACGTTGCCGACGACGATGACGCTGGGCATCCTGGGTCGATGAGCGAACTGCACAGGCTTCTGGACCGGTTCACCGGCACGTGGCGATCCGAGGGCCGGATCGTCGACGGCGGCGAGCACAACGGCGAGCGGTGGCACGGCTGGGACGTCTACGAGTGGTTCCCGGGCGAGCGGCACCTCGTCCACCGCGTCGACGTCGAGATCCTCGGCGCCCGCAGGGAAGCACTCGAGATCTTCACCCCTCGCCCCGGCGCGCCGCGCACCTTCGACCAGACCTCGTTCGACGCGGACGGGAGCATCGAACACGCGTCGGGTCGGTTCGAGGAGGACGGAACGTACCGCAGCGGGAACGAGAGCGCTCGAGCGACCCTGACCTTCGCCGCTCCGGACGCGATGACGGCGCGATGGGAGATCCGCCGCGAGGACGGCACCTGGGGCGAATGGATGACGGTCGCCTTCACCAGGATCGGCGAACCGCGCATCCAGGTACGCTCCGCACGCGAGTACGGAGGCTGATCCGGGCACTGGAACCGGACGGGGCGGACTCGGTAGCGTCGGGTCATGAGCAGACTCGTCGTCTCCGTCCTCACCTCCCTCGACGGCTACTACGAGGGTGCCGGGCACGACCTCTCGGCTCTCCCGTTCGAGGACGCGTTCAACGACCACAACCTCGAGCTGCTGAGACGGGCGGGCACCCTCGTCTACGGGAGCCGCTGGTTCCGGAACAACTGGGACAGCTGGAGCGCCGTCGCCGCCGACAACTCCGCGAACGACCGCGACCGCGAGGTCGCCCACCTCGTCATGACCCTCGACTCGCTCGTCATCAGCGACTCCCTCACGCCCGATCCCGACGCCCCCTGGGCCGCCACGACCCGGACCGTGCCGCGCGAGGACGCGGTCGCCGAGATCCGCGCGCTCAAGTCGGGCGGCGACCGCGACCTCCTGATGTTCGGAAGCGGAACGACCTGGAACCCGCTCCTCGAGGAGGGCCTCGTCGACGAACTGATCGTCCTCGTCGGAGCCGGACTCGCCGGCGGCGGATCCCCCCTCTACTCCGGAGAACCGCACCCCGGCCTCACCCTCCTCGACGCCGCCGTGCTCCCCGGATCCGAGCTCGTCCGGCTCCGCTACGACGCGAGCAGCCGATGACCGCCCTCTACACCTGGGACGTCTTCGCCACCCTCGACGGATACGGGTCCTACGACACGGGCCCGGAGGGCGTGGACTGGGGAGGCTACTGGTCGCGGCAGGGCCCCGAGCTGCTCGAGTGGCGGGTAGGCCTCTTCGCCCAGCCGCTGCGCATGGTCTACGGAGCGACGACCTTCCGCGAGGTCGCGGAGATCTTCGCCGCCGGCACCGACCCGAACGCCCTCGACGAATGGAACCGCCGGCTGCACGCGATGCCCGCCACCGTCGTGTCCTCGACGCTGCACGACACGCTGGGCTGGCCTGACGCGACCATCGAGTCGGGTGACGCGGTGGAGGTCATCGGACGCCTCAAGGAGACGTCGGACCTGCCGCTGCGCTCCCAAGCCAGCCTGACCCTGAACCGGTCGCTCCTCGCCGCCGGGCTCGTGGACCGCATCGCGGTGACCGTGTTCCCCGTCATCACCGGCCGCACAGGGGTCAGCTCGATCTACGCAGGACTGGCCGACTACGACCTCGAGCTGCTCGACACCCGCGCACTCGACGGGAGAACTGTCGAGCTGACTTACCGGCCGTCACCGCACCCTTAGCACACGAGATCCGGGTGGAGGCGTCGCATCGCCAGTGATACCGGAGGATCGAAGCCCAGGGCGCGGTAGATCCGTTCGGAGTCCGGCGTCGCATGAAGGTCGGTGACCTCGCAGCCGGCGACGTCGAGCCAGCGCAGGGCGGCGCGGACGAGTTCTCTGCCGTGCCCGACTCCGCGGTGAGGGACTTCGACATAGACGTTCGAGAGCTCACCCGAGAGGCCCGTCGGGAAGCCGGGTCCGGGTAAGCGCCTAGTCAGGTGGGCGATAGCGCAGCCGATCAGTCGAGGCGAACCAGAGTGGGGATCGTCGAGAACGAACGCGGCGAGGGAGCCGTCCTCCAGTCGGGCCGAGATCTCGTGCTCCGCGGCGGCGTACCACTCGGTGGCCTCGACCGTCCGCGGTCGTGCTGCGGAACCCGTGCTCGCCATGTCTTGAAACATCGCATGGCGCAACCGCACGAGCTCGCCGGCGTCGTGGGTTGTCGCAGCGCGAGGGGGAACGAGCGGAAACCGCGCAGCGCGCATGGCGCCTCCTTCACTGGTCGACGTGCTCCTGCGACTACTCCGGTGTCGCGATCTGAAGCGTCTGCGAGGAGAACGTGATGCGGTCGTGCGGCGCAACACCGAATCGCTGCCCGGGATATCGCAAGCCTGCGAACTGCGCATTCGCGTGAGCGATGATCTGCTGCGCGGTGATGGCGACACCGTCGTGCTCCGCGGCGACCGTCGTGTGCGCGTCACTGACGAGCACCACGTCGAACCCTCGCACCGCGGCGGAGAACGTGGTCGTCTGGACGCAGAAATCGGTCTGCGCCCCGCACACCACCAGCTGCTCCACTCCCAGGCGTCGGAGGATCCCCTCCAGGTCGGTCCCGACGAAGGAGTCGCGCCGGGTCTTCCGCACACGAACCTCCTTCGCAGCGGGCAGCAGCACGTCAACCAGCTCCCACGGCGAAGACTCGGGCGGGAAATCGTCGTGGTCCTGAATCCAGATCACCACAGCCCCACCGGATCGAGCACGATCAACCAGTGCCGCGCACCGCGCTGTCACCCCCTGCGCGTCATGGCAGTCGCCGAGCACACCGACCTGCATGTCGATGACGAGAACAGCAGCGATTCCACCCACTCGAACAGCCTCACGCCCTCCGTCGACAGGCGCAACCGACGAAATCCCTGATCGGTGTCGAGCGACCCGGTCTGTTCGGCACAAGCTTTGTCACAGCGTTCGGTGCGCTCAACGTCGCCGCCCGCCTCGGCGCCACGGGCAAGTTTGCTGGGCTGACGCTGCTGTACATCGGGACGGTCGGTTGACGAATCCGGATCGGAACCCTGGTGTCAGCGCAGGTCTCGGAAGAATTCGCGGACGTCCTGGAGCCAGACGTCGGGGGCTTCCAGCGCGAGGAAGTGCCCTCCGCGTTCGGTTTCCGTCCAGCGCACGATCCGGTTCTCCTGCTCGGCGTAGCGGCGGATTGCGACGTCCTGGGTGAGGGAGACGAGGACGGCGGTGGCACGCCCGAGACGGGTTTTGTCCAGGCTCCGGGGTCGTGCATTGTTTTCCAGTAAAGATTCGCCGAGGAGCCGGCGGTGCCGGTGAACCAGTAGATGCTCGCGTCGGCGAGCAGCGTGGGAAGGAAAGCCGGAACCTCGGTGAGGACGTGGGCCGGATCCGACCATTCCGTGAACTTTTCCGCGATCCAGGCCAGTTGACCGGCCGGCGAGTCGGTCAGCGCGAAGGCGAGGGTCTGCGGGCGGGTCTGCTGCTGCTCCCGGTAACCGCTCATCTCGGTGAGGAACTGCTGCTGCCGGCGCAGCCGCTCCTTCTCCGCGTCGGTCAGCTCGTCCGGGTCGTCGTCAGGACGGGGGAAGGTGACGAGGGCGTTCACGTGGATCCCGAGAACGGCATCGGGGTGGGCTCGCCCGCATTGTGGGCCGATGAACGCGCCCGCGTCACCGCCCTGGACCGCGAAGCGCTTGTAGCCGAGCTGCAGCATCAGCTCGCCCAGGGCCGCGCCCATCCTCAGGTCCGTCCAACCCCCTCCCGCCAGCGGAGTGGAGAAGCCGTGCCCGGGTAGGGACGGGATGACGATGTGGAAGGCGTCCTCCGCCTCGCCGCCGTGCGCGGTCGGATTGACGAGCGGACCGATGAGGTCGACGAACTCGAGGAAGGAGCCGGGCCAGCCGTGCAGAAGCAGCAGGGGCATTGCGTCTCCTGCGTCGACCGGATGTGAAACGCGTGGATCCGCTGACCGTCGATCGTCGTGACGATCTGCGGATGCGCGTTGAGTCGGTCCTGGACCGCGACCCAGTCCTGTTCCTGCCATGCCGCGACAGCTGATCGCAGCCACTCCACGGGGACGCCCTTCGCTCCCACCTCCCCCGGCAACTGATCAGGGAACCGCGTCCGCCGCAAGCGGTCGAGGAGGTCGTCGACCTCGGCCGGGGGAACATTGATCTGGAAGGGTTCCACCTCGGGCACTGCGCTCTCCTCACGGTCGGGGCCTGCACGATTACGATTGCTCGTGCGGACCAGGACCGCAAGAGGTTCTCACCGACTGGCCGGATCATGTCGGCTACGGCGCCGCCGTCACGGCCCTTCCCGCGACCTTCTACCACTGGTCGCTCGAATCGGAACTCTGCGTGACTACGCCTCTCCTGTCGAGCCGAATCGTGCTCCCGTTGACGTTGTCGCGGTCGAGCCCGAGCTGTCGCGTCGGGTAGCACTAGCTCGAAGCGCAATCCCCACAAGGAATGCTGTCGGACGCTGACCGCCTCATGATCCCCATACGGGACTCGTGTTCGGGCGGGCCGCTGGCGATCGGTTCTCTCGCGCCGCTAGAGCGGTGCCCAATTCCTCAGGCAGCGATGCGTCTGACGTGGTTGAGGGTGCGGTCGATCTCGTCCTCGGTGGTGAAGTAGTGCGGCGAGAAGCGAAGGAGCGGATGGATGCCGCGCAGGACGGTGTCGAACTGGTTGTGCTCGGGGACGGTCGTGCTCACCGCGATGCGCTCCTCGGCTAGGCGGTCCTTTGCCTCCTGCGCGGAGACTCCGGCGATGGATGCGGTGACGATCGCGCAGCGCTGCGCACCGAGGTCGTGCGTCGTAACGCCAGGGAGAGCGTCGAGTCCGTCGCGAAGTAGCGCTCCGAGGCCTGTCGCTCGTTCGGCTATGGCGTCGAGACCGAGCTCGAGGGCTTGATCGACGGCTGATCCGAGGCCGACGACGTTGACGTAGCTTTTCTCCCAGGTCTCGAAACGGCCGGCACCCGGTCGCCAGCGGAAGTCCGTCCCGCCGTCCCAGGCGGCGGAGCCGATCTCGACCACGTTCGGATCCAGTCGCTCCACGGCCCGCGGGCCGGCCCACAGGAACCCGGTCCCTCGGGGTCCGCGGAGGAACTTGCGGCCGGTCCCGGTCAGCAGGTCGCAGCCCAGTGCCTCGACATCGATGGGGAGCTGGCCGACGGCCTGCGTGGCGTCGAGGAGGAAGAGGACGTCGTGCGCGCGGGCGATAGCGCCGACCGCGGCCGCCGGGTTGACAAGACCGCCGCTGGTCGGGATCCAGGTGACGCCGATGAGCTTCGTTCGCTCATCAATCAGGTCAGCGAGAGCTTCGAGGTCTATCTGGCCGTTCTCGTCGTTCGGCACTACGACCAATTCCGCTCCGGTTCGCTGCGCAACCTGCCAGTAGGCCAGGACGGCGCTGCCGTACTCGTCGGCGGCCGTCAGTATCCGGTCGCCGGGACCGAGAGGTACCGAGTAGAAGGCGGCGTTCCAGGCATGGGTGGAGTTGTCGAACAGGGCGATCTCCTCGGCTGTCCCGCCCACGAGCTGCGCCAGGCTGTCGTAGGTGCCTGCGATCGCCTCGCGGGCCGCGTCCTCCGCCTCGTAGCCGCCCAGCTCTGACTCCAGCCGGAGCATGCCCTGCATGGCCTCCAGCGTCGTCTCGGACAGCAGCGCGGCGCCTGCATTGTTCAGGTGCGTTCGATTCGCGCATCCCGGCGTCTGTCTCCGGAGCGCCCCCACATCCATGCGCCCAGTGTCCCAGCACGCACCACGAGATGCCACCGCTAGCGTGCCGCGAACGACGCTCGTCAGTACCGCGGCCGGCGCTCCTCGCAGATCCGAATCGGCTGGAATTCGAGAGCCGGCACGGTGACGGATCGCCGGTGAGGGAGTCGTCTGAAGGGACGATTCTGAGGACGAGCGGGGAGCTTGATGTCTATTGTGATCAGCGGAAACGGACATGTCGGATCGGCCACCGCGGCCGCACTCCTCGATCGCGGCGAAGAGGTGACGGTCCTCGTCCGTGTCCATCGCAGAATAGTCCAGAAACGTCGCGTTGAACGTCTCCTCTAGGGACGGCTTCTGCGCCTCCTCGGCGTGCGTTCTGCCACGCTGAGAGTGTGATCACGCTGCTCTCCGCGCCGAGCAATCTCGGGCTCCGCCCTTCTACCCCAGGCAGTGTCCCGGGCGCGGGGAAGGCGCCGGAAGCGTTCCGCGACGCCGGTCTCCACGAGTATTTTCTCAGCAGAGGAGCGCGGGACGCGGGAGTTGTCCTCGCTGGACGCTACCTGGACGACGACGCAATCCGGCCGACCGGGATCGTCCATAACGAAGCGGTGATGACGGCGCACGCTCGCCTTCTTGCGGATCGGCTTGCGCTGATTCTCGACAGCGGCGGCACTCCGCTCGTCCTCGGCGGCGATTGCAGCATCCTCATCGGCCTCGGCCTTGCCCTCGCGAAACGTGGACGAGCGGGTCTCGTGCACGTCGACGGACACACCGACTTCCGCCGGCCCGGAACAAGCGAGGACTGCGCGAGTGTCGCCGGTGAGGATCTCGCGGCCGCCATCGGGCTTCATAATCCGTCGATCGCGGACATCGACGGCGCCGGACCCTACTTTCGCGCATCCCGCGCCGTCCACATCGGGCACCGGAACGACGACGAGCATGCGGCAGACGCGCGTCAGCACCTCGGCCTCGTGATCCCGGCGAGCCAGGCGATCAGCGAAGGAGCGGCAGCGACAGCGGAGCGGGCGCGCTCGGTCGCGGAAGCCGGATACTGGCTCCAGCTCGACGTCGACGTCCTCGACCCGACGGTCATGCCCGCGGTCGACAGCCCGGACCCGGGCGGCCTGGACGCAAGCCAGCTCATCGACCTACTCCGCCGCCTCGCTCCCGCAGCGCTCGGCGCCTCCGTGACCGTCTTCGACCCCGACCTCGACCCCACCGGTGACCACGCACGCCTTCTCACCGGCATCCTCTCGACCGGCCTCGCTGACCTCGGCGCCGGCGTCTGACGCGATCACGGAACGGCTCAGCCTGGACCGGTGAACCGTAGTCGGCCGACCACCTCACAAGCTGCTGCAGCCTCGAGGGTTCCGCGGATACAAGTGGTGTTCCGCCAGGCTCTTGCCTACCCTTCTCTGAACGCGATTCCCGGGTACTCGATGATGAGCCCCGCGCTGTCGAAACGCAGATCACATGCGAACTCGAAAGTCGACGACTCGTAGTGGAACAGGCTTTGCTCCGGGCCCGTCTCGAGCAGGGTGTAGCGCTGTTCAAGACGTTCTACGCGAAGGTCTTCAGCTCGAACGAACGCCGCCGGTACGTCGACACCGACTCCCCTCACGAAGTGAAGACGGTGGAGAGGAAGTGTGTTGGTCACCGCGGACGACTCGAAATCCACGTCGACGCACCCGTCAAGATCGGGTCGCGGCTCGCCGTTCGCCGTCCATCCTCCGCTGGAGCCGCGGGTCAGAGTCAGATCGCTCTTTCCACTGTGAGTCACAGTGGTTGCGTACACCGTGGCCGTCCTCCATGAGCTGTCCACCGCTACGTCGTAGCCGACGGACCACAACGCGGAGGACTCTTGTGCAGTGGTGTGGCCGGTCAATCGATGGCCGCCGGCGCTCACGTCCTTGAAGAAGGTCACCTCGAAAGCAGCTCTCGCTCCCGTGTGGTGCCAGCTCGCCTGAGCCGGTGGTATCGACAGTCGCATGCGCGGAACCTACCGTTTCCTGTCACCCGCAGGTTCTCTCCAGGTTCACTTCGGTCGGGCGTCTGGTCAGCATTGCCGCAATACCCGGCCCCACGTCGGCGGTGCCAGGCATGGCTCACCGGGATGCCCGTCCGTCCCTCGCCGAATGGATCGCCGAGGAGCGCGGCCGACTCTCGTCGGCGCCGCTCACTCAGACGGGGCGGCGCGGCGCAGTCGCTCAGGAGCGCGTGCCTCCCACGCGTCGCGCAGAAGCTCGCCGAGGCGAGCGGGAGAGACACGCTCGAGGCGCACGAGCACACTCGGATGCCCGTCGTAATGGACGGTGGTGAAGTAGGTGTCAGGGTCCTCCTGCAGCAGCGCCTCCCGCTCGCCGAGATCTACTCGCCAGCAGACGAGCACACTGGTCTGCTCGTGCAGTCGGGCGAACATCTTCGGCCCGGCGTAGAACGCGGGAGTGCCGTAGGCGGAACGCTCCTCAACTCCGGGCAGATCGAGCGCCAGCCGGCGCACGTCGTTTTCGCTGCTCATGCCGCCAGTGTGCAAGCGAATGCCGAACAAGTACAAACCTCCGCCGAGTGGGCCGCTCGAGCACGTCTTGCCGCGCCCTTGCACGTCAGGGAGGATGTCGGGCATGGCGAACGAGCATGAGGCATTAGCGGTCTTTCTCGGCGACTGGAGCGCTTCCGGAACGGCGTACGGGGCGGACCGGCAGGGCACCGAATGGCGCAGCGTCCATTCGTCGAGGTGGCACACCGGAGACTTCTTCGTCGTCCAGGACGAGCGGGCCAACGGTCCGTTCGACACGATGAGCTTCCTGGGCTGGGACCCCGAGCGGGAGACCTATTTCTCCTGGAGCATCGAGAATCACGGCTTCGCCCGCGAGTACCTCGTCCGTCGCGACGGACAGGTCTGGACGTTCTCAGGCGAGACGGAACGAGCGACGATCACCTTCAGTGCCGACGGCCGAACACAGACCCACCACTGGGAATTCAGGCCCGACGATGCGTGGGTCACCCTCTGCGACCGTGTCGCCACCCGGGTCGACTGAACGGTGACGGCGACCCTGATGCGGCCTCGTCAGTTGTAGTCGACGTCGCGCGGGGTCCCCGCGCGCGCATTGCTCGGGCGGTAGGACAAAGCGACTGTGCTCGAGTCCTTCCACGTGCGCACTCCGAGCAGCGTCAGATCGATCTGCGGGAGGCCGGTGAACGCGCGGGCGTCGCCTCCGACGATCTTCGGGCCGACGAGCAGATGCAGCTCGTCCACCAGGCCGTGAGCGAGCAGATCGGTCCAGAGGGTGCGGCTGCCGAACACGAGGATGTCACCAGTCTCGGTCTCCCGCAGCCTCCTCAGATGATCGTGCGCGACCGAGCGCGCGACGATCTCGGTGCGGTCGCCCCAGACGGCGATATCAGCGCGCGAGAGGCTGTCGGACACCACGGTGATACCGAGATCTGTCGCGTAACGGGACGCGACGTAGCGGTCCTCCGGGATCACCTCCGGATCGTCCACCTGCTTCGGCCAGTACTGCATCATCCCGGTGTAGCTCACCGCTCCGAAGAGCAGACGGCCGGCCGCGCGGACCCGATCCGCGTTGTGCTCAGCGAAAGCGAGATCCATCGGCATCTGCGACACATCACCGCCGGCGCCTTCCGTATAGCCATCGACGCTCACCATGCTGCTGACGACGATCTTCCCCATCCGACCCTCCTCGCGCGTCAGGAACGACGAGTTCACCGATCGCCGCCCCAGCGTCCCGCCTTCGGGCGGCTGGATCAAGATCCGACCACTGCATCCCCGCGAGGCCCTCTGGACGTCGCCGCGATCCTCGTTCAAGCTGACGTCATGACCACTGACCTCGACGCCGACCAGGTCGTCCGCGACGCGACCGCCGCAGTGCGCGCAAAGTTCCCCGATCACTCCGGCGCCGAAGTCGAGGCGCTCGTGCGCGAGGAGCTGACCAAGCTCGTCGACCGACCGGTGCAGGACTACCTCTCCGTGCTCACCGAGCGCGCGGTCAAGCAGCGCCTCCGAGGCGACACCACGGACTAACCGCGCCCGCGCCCGGTCGGGCGGCGCGGTTAACATCCTCGAGAGGAGCATCCGATGAAGGTCACCGTCCTGGGAGTGCCGAACAGCGCCGGCGCGTACTGCGTGGGCGTCGAGCGGGCGCCCGCCGCGCTGCGGGAGGCAGGACTCATCGCGGCACTGCGGGCTGCGGGCGCCGAGGTCGTCGACACGGGCGATCTGACGATGCGCCGATGGTCGCCCGATCGCGAGAGTCCGTTCGCGCAGAACGTGGGCGAGGAGGCGAAGGCGATGCTCGAGCTCTCCGCGGCCGCTGCGGGGCTGTTAGCGGAGGGTGAGCGGATCCTGGTGCTCGGTGGCAGTTGCATGGTCGCCGTCGGCCTGTGCGCCGCGATGGCGGAACGCGGGGAGCGCCCACGCCTCGTCTACATCGACCGGCATCTGGACCTGAACACGCCGCACTCGACCACGGAGGGCTCCCTCAGCTGGATGGGCATGGCGCACGCTCTGGCCCTCGACGGCGCCGCCGCCGAGCTGGTCGTGGCGGCCGGCCGGCGGCCGTTGCTGCAGCCTCCGGATCTCGTGTATCTCGGAGCAGACCCCACGCGGGAGACGACCCAGTGGGAACGCGAGCAGGCCGGCGCCCTCGGTCTCGCGATCGTCGATCAAGCGGCACTCTGCGACGACCCTCGAGGCGCGGCGCGACAAGCGCTCGGGATCCTCTCCCCCGGCCCGTTCGTCGTGCATCTGGACGTCGACGTCCTCGACTTCCTCGACGCGCCGATCGCTGAGAACGTGAACGGGCGCAACAGCGGACCCACCATCGCCCTCCTCGAGCCCGCACTCGTCGAACTCCTCAGCCGTCCCGATTGCCGCGGGTTGTCGATCGGGCAGCTCGACCCCGCCCACGCGTCCGCCGAACCCAACGCGCTACCGCGGCTCGTCTCAGCCCTGGTCTCTGCGCTGACCTCCACACCGCGAGACGACTGACAGCCAGGCAGTCACCGACGGCGCAAGGAACGTATCGGTGGAGTGCAGGCCGATTCGCCAGCGCGATCCCATCGCACCTCGGCGGCGCGGCCAGCAACTGCGGACAAACGATCACGCAGTGGCCGAGGATGCTCCCATCCGGGCCTCCAGCGCCTTGAAGATCTCGCGAGCGATGTACCGCTTCACGCACCGCCGGATCTCGCGAGCCGTGCGGCCCTCAGAGGTGCGGCGATCGACATAGGCACGGGTGCGCTCCTCTGACACCATGCGCACACGGGCGACGACGTCGAGCGCGCGATTCAGTTGCCGGTCACCGCCTCGATTGAGGCGGTGTCGAGTCGTGTTACCTGACGACGCCGGGATTGGGCTCACTCCTGCGAGGGCAGCGAAAGCCGCCTCGTTTCGCACCCGACCCGGGTGGGAGTAGGCCGCGATCGCAACAGCCGCGGTCACCGGACCGACGCCGTAGATCTGCTGCACGCCAGGTGCGAGCAGCTCGACGAGCTCGGCCAGAGCTTCGCGGTTCTCGCGCATCTGTCGCCCCAATTCGATCACCGTCGACGCCAGTCGAACGGCCTCGCCTCGGATGATGCGCTGCGCAACATCGTCATGGTGTACGTCCAAGTCGGCGAGCTTCTGCACCCCGCGATCAGTGAGCGCTCGCCTGGTGTCGAGGCCGAAGTCTGCGGTGCGGACCAGCGCATTTAGCTGCTTGCGTGCGCTTGTGCGACGGATCTCCATGTCGCGGCGAGCGTCGAGCCTCACGCGAAGTGCGTTGCGTAGCCCGTCGGCTTTCGGGCGGATCAGTGCGTCGAGCTCGATGCCCATCGCCGAGGTCGCGGCAGCGATCGCGTCGATCTCATCAGTCTTGCCGCGGACGCGGCTCGACTTTTTCGGCGGACGTACCTCGCAAAATGCGACCTCGGCACGCTTCAATGCCCGGCCCAACGATGCACCGTAGGAGCCTGTGCCCTCCATCGCGAACAGCACCAACCCACCCGCAAGATCTCGTGCCCAAGCGATCGCTCTATCGATCGCCGCCGTCGTGACCGGAAACGCTTTCGTTCCGAGGATCTCGCCGGTTTTGGTGGCGACTATCGCGTAGGTGTGCGTTCGGGCGTGGGTGTCGACTCCGACGACGTGGTCGTAGTGGTGGGCGACGATCATGCGGCCTCTTCTCCTCAGGGGTCATCCGGGTGGGATGCGCCGCGGAGGCATCTCTCTAACGAGTCACGCGACCGAAGTCGCGGACAACCTTCTATCAAGCCATCGCAGCGTCACGCCGGTATTGGCTGCTCGAACGGACGGGTCCCCGCCAAGACACTGCGGTCACGAGTGTGATGAGTCACGCCCGAGCGAGCCAGAACCAGCCTGACAGCCAGCACCAGGCCAGCCGAAACCATTAGAGAGTGTGAGGGGGTCGCCCCTCACGGGCCGGCCCGAAGGCCGGCCCGCCGCCTCTCAGCTCTCGCCGTCCTCGCTCTCGTGGTCGTCGGCGTCGAGGATCGCGGCGATGCGGTGCGCGGTGGTGAGCACGCGCGCGGCGGTGCCGCGGATCACGTCGGCGTCGCAGTTGCTCCACGACGCGACGTAGCCGACGCTGTACGCGCTCGCGTCGAACCCGGCCAGCCCGGCGGTGACGAACGCGACGGACTCGGCCTCGACCTCCATCACTCCGCGGTGCTGCGCGTACTCCTCCAGGTCGTCAACGTGACCCATCAGCACGTGCGCCGTCTCGTGGATCAGGGTCTTCGCGGCCTGCTCCGGCGCGAGGGTGTCGCAGACGACGACCGTCCTCGGGGCGGGCGTAGCCGTGCGTTCCCTCGGGGAGGGTGCGACTCTCGACCGTCCATCCTTCGGCCTCGAGAGCGGCCGTCAGGGCCTCGATGACGCCGTGATCCTCGGCGCCGGTGAGCTTCTGCGCGATGTCGCGAGGATCCTCGGCGCCCTCGATGAGGTCGGTCTGCTCGATCACGAACACGGACACGAGCGGGTAGTAGGTCTGGACCTTCTGCCCCTTCTCGTCCGTGCTGGTCGTGGTGCCCTCCTCGGCCTCCTCGTCGGCGGCGACCTTCCGCTGAGCGAAGCCGAAAATCTTGATCGCCTTCTCGCCCTTGCGCACCTGGCGGCCCTTCGCCTGCCACGCCCGGAATCCGGCGACGGCGGAGGCGTCGGGGCGCTGAGCGAGGATCAGCAGGAGGTTGCCCAGGCTGTAGCGGTGGAACGAGGACGCGAACGAGAGGAACCGGCGCCACTGGTCGGAGTCGCGCAGCGCCTCGACCTGCTCGGTGATGCTCTCGTGCAGCGCGGCGGCCTGCTCGCGGCGCTCCTCCGGCGTGGTCCGGAGTGCGCGCTTCTTGGCGGTGGTCTTGCGGGCGGTGGTCGTGCTGGTCATGGCGATTCTCCCTGTGCGAGGATCGACGCGACGGGTCCCGTGGTTCTAGTCCAACTACGGGGCTTTCGTCTTGTCTGATCGTTTTTTTGTGCCTCTCCGGCGGGAAGAACCGTTTGAGTGGAGGCGGCGGAGTGACGCCTATTCCGAACGAAATAAGGGAGCTTGCAACCGCGTTCGGAATAGGTGGCACGTAGCCGCTGGAGCGAAATAGGTTTGCACCGCGGAGAGGAACAAAAAACCTCGGAGCAGCGCCGCGCAGCGGCTCCCCGTCGCCGCAGGCGACGTGCGCGAAGCGCACCCCGCCCCGGGCGGAACACCGGGGAGGGTGAGGGGCCGGCCCCTCACGGGACGGCACCGCCGGCCCTCCCCCACCGAGAGCTGAGAGCCGCTGTCGGCGCCGGATGGGACGATGGCGGCATGTGGGAGCTGGCACACCGGACGCGCGCGGAATCGGCATCGACGGTGGTGCACAGCAGCGCGGCGACGAGCGCCGATGCGATCGCGGAAGTGCGCGCGGAGATCCCAGAGGATCACGTCATCGTGTACGTGCTCCGGGTCGACGGCGGCTCGGCGTAGGGGCTATTCGACGTTCGCGCGCGCTTCGGCGTCGTTCTCGTCCGCGATGCGGACGAGCCGCTTCATCCTCGGGATGACGAAGAACAACAGGCCGATGTAGAGGGCGGTCGCGAACGCTTTGCCCAGGGCGGCGTCGGTTCCGTCGACCCATCCGGCGGCAATCCAGACACCCATCCCGGCCTCCATCAGGACGTAGGCGCGGAAGAGCTTGCGAGCGGTGCGTCCGCTCTGCCTCGGAAGGTTCCGGCCGGGCGTGCGGTACAGCGTCACGACACCGGCGAACAGGAGGACGAGGGCGATCCCGGTGAGGACGTTGGCGAGGAGGGAGTCGTACATGAGTGCTCTCGATCTACTCGGCGGCCGGGGCGGCGCTGCGGCGCTGGGTGCGGCGCTCGGCCGTCGTGACGACGGCGGTCGCGCGGGTGAGGTTGGGGCCGATCGCGTCGGCCTCGACCACTCGGCCGGTGCGGCGGTTCTCTCCCTCACCCCAGGCGACAGTGTGCTCGTAACCCACGACAATCACGCCGTCGCCCTTGTGAAGGGAGGCGAGCACGTGCTCGCCCAGCTCGAACTTCGCTTCCACGAAGTGCGTCGTCGGAGCCTCGTGCGCGGTCCACTCCCCTCCGCGGAACTCTCCCGTGTTCTCGATCACGCGCAGCTTCACGATCTGCACGCGGCCCGCCTGCACGGCCTCGGGGTCGGTGGCGAGGTTCCCGGTGATCGTCCTGGTGCTCATCTGTCGTCTCCGTAAGTTTGGTGGTGGCCCGAGGGGGCCGGATGTGGCTTATCTGTCGTCGCCGTTCGTGTGGCTCAGCAGGAGTGGCCGTCCGGTCCCCTGGGGTGCCCCTGGCCGCTAATTGAGATGTGCGTTTCGGTCGCTGTTTACGGAGATGACGGTTGGGTGCTCCTCGGGCCTACATGAGGCAGGTCACGACTGAGGAGGACGGGTTGAGTGATCAACGAGCTCACGTCTGGGTGGGCATCGATGCAGGCAAGGCGCATCACTGGGTGACAGCGATCGACGACCAGGGCGCGATGCTCTGGACGAAGAAGGTGAGCAACGACGAGGGCGCGATCCTCGATTCGCTCGCCGAAGTGCTCGCCCTCGGCGAGAACTTCACCTGGGCAGTCGACATCGTCGGCACGACATCTGCGCTGCTCCTCGCCCTACTCGCAAGCCACGGCCAGTCCGCGCTGTACGTCCCTGGACGGATCGTGAACCGGATGGCCGGCGCGTACCGAGGCGAAGCGAAGACGGACGCTCGTGACGCCTACGTGATCGCCGAAACGGCGCGGCATCGTCACGACCTGACTCCGATCAGGCTGCCGGTCGAGATCATCGCCGACCTCAAGCTCCTGATCGCACACCGCAGCGATCTCGTCGCCGATCGCGTCCGCATGCTCAACCGGCTTCGTGACGTGCTGACCGGCATCTTTCCCCGCCTCGATCGAGCGTTCGACTATGCCAAACACAAGGGTGCGCTCACCCTCCTCACCGGCTATCAGACTCCGACCGCGCTTCGCCGGATGGGGCAGGCGCGCCTGACGAAGTGGCTGAGCCGCCGAGGAGTACAAGGCGCTCCGGCGGTTGCGGAAGCCGCTCTCGAGGCCGCGAGCGGCCAGCAGACGCAGATCGGGAACGAGACGATCGCGGCGCAGATCATCGCCGACCTCGCAACGCAGATACTCGCCCTCGACACCCGTCTGCGAACGCTGGAAAGCCAGATCACCACGATCTTCCGCGCTCATCCGCAGGCGGAGATCATCGAATCCATGCCAGGGATGGGCCCGATCCTCGGAGCCGAATTCCTCGCCGCAGCCGGACAGCTCGACAACTACGCCGATGACGGTCACCTCGCCGCAGCGGCTGGGTTGATCCCGGTGCCTCGCGACTCCGGACGTCGGACTGGGAACATGCATCGGCCAAAGCGATACAACCGACATCTGCGCCGCTCGCTCTACCTCTCAGCACAGACCTCAATCATCCGCGAAGGACCGAACCGCGACTTCTACCTCAAAAAACGTGGCGAAGGGTACAAGCACACGCAGGCACTACTCGCTCTCTCCCGACGGCGCGTGAGTGTGCTCTGGGCCCTACTGCGCGACAACCGCACGTTCACCCAAGCACCTCCGATTCGCGCTGCGTAGATCATCTGTGCGGCCGCCCGGAGACCGGCTCGTAACCCCCCGCGTAGTCCGATCGACGGGCGCGAGACAGGACTAGGTGCACTGCCGGCCAGCCCCTTCACGTAGCGAATGCAGGTCAGCTGGCCTGCGAAGCCGCCGACCGAATGACCTCGGCGAGGTCGCGGTGTCGGCTCCACATCGGCCAGTGCCCGGTGGGGAGATCGATGATCTCGACGTGTTCGAGATTCGCGACCTCCGCGAACATGGGGTGGCCTGCCTGGACCAGCTCCATGACCTGCTCGCCCGAGATGGAGCAGCACACCAAGGTCGTCGGGACGCCGTGGCGAGCATCGTTCACGAGCTCGACGGGCTGGCGGAGCACTGAGGCGGGCTCCGGGACGGCCCTCGCCCGGAATCGCTCAAGGACCTCAACGCTCAGGCCTTCAAGGCTCGCCTGCTGCCCGAGGGCATCGAACGAGGGCAGAGGCAGCTCTACGAGCTCATCGGGAAAGTCCGGGGCGAACACGCTGCCGTTCGCCACAGGGCCGGAGTCGACCCACACCACCCGGGAGACGAGCTCGGGGTGCCGGTCGAGGATGAGGCTCACGGGGGCGTTGGCCCCGCTGTGCGCGACGAGAATCACGGGCTGATCGCCGTGCTGAGCGATCAAGTCTCGGATGGCTGCTGCTTGGTCGTCGAGAGTCTTCGACGCGCGATTAGTGTCGTCGACGTCGAGCCCAGGCAGAGTCATCGCGATTGCGTGAGTGTGGTCAATTTCGAGGTGTTCGAGGACTTCGTCCCATGCCCAAGCTCCCAGCCAGTGGCCTGCGATGAGAAGGATGGACGGACTGCTCGTAGTAGTTGTCATGCCACAACCCTCTCGGCCCTGGGAGACAAGAGTGTGTCACTATTTCTGTCATGAATGCGCCTGGGCCTGATCAGTGAGGCGAGCCGAACGCCTCCATGCCCTGTCCGAGATGTTGCGTCGCAGCGGCTCGCGGGGCGTCTCCGCTGAACGCCTGGCACGGGAATTCGAGGTGTCGGTGCGCACCATCAAGCGAGACCTCGATGCGCTGGTGAACAGCGGCGCGCCGATCTGGTCCCGCCCGGGTCCGGGCGGTGGATATGGACTGGCGAAGGGCGCGTCTCTGCCTCCCGTCACCCTGTCCCCTGCCCAGGCCGTGGCGCTCATGGCGGCCGTATCCGCCACACGTGATGCTCCCTACGCGGATCTCGCTGCCGCAGGCATCAGGAAGATCATGGACGTCCTCGATCCCAGAACCCGAGCACAAGCTGACGAACTGGCCCAACGCGTCTGGGTGAATGCGCCTGCTTTCCCCTCTCGCGCAGTCAGGTCAGCACTCGAGGAGGCAATGGTCGAGCAGCGGGTGACACGCATCCGCTACACGTCACGAGACGGCACCACGACCACCCGTGACGTCGAACCGGTGCTGTTCGCTTCCACGAGCGGCCGGTGGTATCTGGTCGGGTGGTGCCGTTTGCGCGACGCGATGCGATGGTTCGCGGTGCCACGCATCGAGCGAGCCAGCGTTACCAAGGCCGCCTGCAGCGGCCACACCATCCACGAGGTCGGGGAGCCCCCTGAGAACGCCAGACCGGTCCACGGCTGAGTGATTGCCTCGATCAGCCTCACCGGTCAGTGCAACTAGGCCGCCTTGACGTACTCATTGAGACTCCTGCTCGTTCGGTTCGTGGGTCGTCCCGTCGACGTCGGCGGGATCTCGTTCGCAGCATCGGCCGCGGGGGTGTCGGTGGGGGGCGTCTCGATGCCCCAGGACGCGAGAGCGTCGCGCCGGGTGACCTCGACGGGCGGCTCGGACAGCGCCCTGCGCTGCTCGAGCTCGGCGCGCGTCACGGCGACGCTCGGGAGACGCCGCTCGTCGCCGTAGGCGAGGCGGTAGTACCGATCCGCCTCGTTCTCCAACCAGTCGACCTCGCCCTGACGGTCCGCGCGACCGGCGAGGTACCCGGCCCGGTACTCGTCGCTCGAGGCGTCCGGGCCGGTCACGCTGCGTGCTTCTCGATGAGGTCGGGGCGGAAGCCCGACCAGTGGTCCTCGTCGCTCGCAACGACCACCGGGGCCGCGGAGTAGCCCAACTCCTCCGTGACGTAGGCGAGCGCGGCGGGGTTGGTCGTGATGTCGACGGTGGTGTACTCGATGCCCTTCTTCTCGAGCACCCGGTAGGTCATGGTGCACTGCACGCACGACGGCTTCGAGTAGACGGTCAGAGCCACGGGTCCGCCTCCTTCCAGTAGTCGGCGTGGTCGTCGAACTCGTCGATGTTGCCCTGTGTGGAGTGCATGAAGAGCCACCAGTCGGCCGCCTCGTGGTGACCGGCCTTCTCGAGCATCTGCGCGATTACGGTCACCTTCGCGCAGGAGAGTGTCGGCGCGATCGCCCTCGCAACGTCCACGCTCGCGAGAGCTGCGGCGTAAGCGTCAGCGGCGGCGAGGAACGTGGCGACCGCTTCGCTGTAGTCAGCATCGGCGGCAAGGTACGTCGTGACGGCTTCGGTGTTTTCCGGCTTGGTCATCGCTGGGTTCCTTCCGGGGTGTGGTAGGCGTCGCCCTCGTCGTCGTCGGTGGCGTGCTCCGCGATCCACAAGTTTGCGGCCTCTCCCCTGCCTGCGGCTCGCAGGAGTCCGGCGAGGGCGTCGACCTCACTACAGTTCAGCCGCGCAGCGACGTCCCCGGCAAGGTCCCAACTCGCGAACATGTCTAGGAACGCCGCCAGGGCTTCCTCCACGCTCGGCGCCGGTGCGTCGGGTGTCACTCCCCTGGAGTCGATAGCAGGCGCGAGAAAGGCGATCAAAGCCTCCGCGAACGGGGATCCGTCCTGCTCGATCGCCAGCGCTCCGGGGGCGGCCGTCCCGGGCGGGCAGAGCGTGTTGCGGGCGTCCTCGAGGATCTCCGCGTCGGTGGCGGTGTCGTAGTCCGCGCTGGCCGCGCGCTGCGTGGTGCAGATGAGCGCGAGCTGCTCGGGGGTGGCCTGGCCCGTGTTGATGGTCATGTTGTTCTCTCTCTCCCCCCGTTTCTTTGCCGGGATTCTCAATCAGGTTTGTCAAGCCAGCGAGGGCTGTCTGTCTCGGTCGTTCTTCCTTCTCTCCCAGCGTTTTTTGCCTGGAAGGCACGTCGTGCCGAGCAGGGTCGGAGGCGGGAGCGCAACCCGGAGGGCGGAGGGGGAGAGGTTGTCGGCGCGATGGGAGGGAGCGCAGCGACCGCGTGCCGAGAACCTCGGAGGAGCCGGCCGCGCAGCGGCTTGCACGGACACCGGAGGCCCGTACGCTGCCGAAGGCTTCCAGGCAAAAAGGCGCGAAGCGCACAGCACCGCGCCGACCAGAGGTCGGCGTCCGCCTTGCAGCTAGGGTCGCGATATGGATCAGTTGCCACGTTTGGATGACGTCTGGACTACCCGGGACTACCCCGTTCTGGTCGCTGTCGCCCGGCTACTCGAGGAGCACGATCTCCTGCAGTCCAGCGACATCGCTACCTTCTGTGGCCGATCGCGACGGGATGTGGTTCTCGCGTTGACGAATCTCGGCCATCGACACCTCGTCGTCAAGGACGCGAGCACGTACGACGGTCGCGACAACTACGTCGCCGGGATCCGCCCGGAAGGACTGGAGGCGGTCGGCCAGTGGCCGAGTCCGGACGTCGCCGCAGAACGACTCATCACTGCTCTTGATGCCCTGGTGGACAACGCACCGATGGACTCGCCCAAACGGAACCGATTGATCGCGATCCGAGACGGGCTCCTCACTGCCGGTCGCGACGTGATGGTCGACGTCGCGGCAGCGGTCATCTCCGGTCGCATCCCGACCTAGGGCTTGTCTCCCATATGGCGTAGCCAGGTGAGGATGGCGCTGAGTGTGAAGGCGGCCCGGTAGGTGATCGCGAGCTTGTCGTATCGGGTGGCGAGGCCACGCCATTGCTTGGCAAGTGCGAAGGAGCGCTCCACGACGTTCCGACCGCAGTAGGCGGTGGCGTCGAAACCGGGTGGTCGGCCACCGCGCTGTCCGCGACGTTTGCGGGCGCCGATCTGGTCGCTCTTTTCTGGGATGACCGCACGGATCCCGCGGCGGCGCAACTCAGTTCGGATTACGCCGGAAGTGTAGGCGCGATCGGCGATGACCGCGTCGGGCCGCGTCCGTGGACGCCCGGGCCCGAGCCGGGGGACGTAGATCTCGGCGAGCACGTGAGCGAGCATGGCTCCGTCGTTACGCTGCCCGCCGGTGATGACCAACGCCAGCGGTCGGCCGCGCCCGTCGACGGCCTGGTGAATCTTCGTGGTCAATCCGCCGCGGGAACGGCCGATGCCATGCCCGGCCGGTTCAACCTCGTGCCAAGGAAGATTCTTGTGATTCGATCCTGCCCCCTGTGTCCTGCTCCGGGCGGGTCGTGTTCGTCGCGTGCTGATGCGCCCGCGCGATCGTCGCATCCACCGACACGGCCCAGTCGATCTTGCCGGCTGCATCAGCGTCGGCGAGGACCCGTGCGAGTACCCGGTCCCAGGTGCCGTCGCCGGCGTAGCGGCGGTGACGCTTCCATACCGTTTGCCACGGCCCGAACGCGTCACGCGGGAGATCACGCCACGGGATTCCTGTTCGATACCGGTACGCGATGCCCTCGACCACGCCGCGATTGTCAGCGAACGGGTGCCCACGCCCCCCCACGTTCGACAGCAGGAGCGGCTCGATCCGCTCCCACTGCTGATCAGTGAACACCCTCAACCGCGAAACAGAACTCACCCGACCAGACTGCCGCGAGCCGCACGATCCAGATGGGAAACACGCCCTAATCAAGCAGTGCGGAGGGTTCCATGTGTCGGATCTGGTAATTCCGCGGCTTGCGAGCGGTCGCCCATACGCTGAGTAGCATGAGCGAGTTCGAGGTCGAGATCCGTCCCGCACGCCCTGGGGACGCCCAGCCGATCGGTGGCGTCTTCGACGCGGCCGTGCTCGATGGGTGGACGTACTTTCCCGACATCGAGCGGATGGTGCCGATGTTCGAGCCCGCGTTCTGGGACTCGTTCGTCGAGGAATCCAAGGCGCCTGATGTCCTCTTGGTCGCCGTCGACGCAAAGGACGATCGGGTGGTCGGGTACGTCGGGACGAAAGCCGAGTCGGGTGAGCTATGGGTGCTGTTCGTGCACCCGGAGGTCGGCGGTCACGGGATCGGACGGCTCCTCCTCGAGCGGGCCGAGAACGCGATTCGCGCCTCCGGATGCTTCCGAGTGATCCTCTGGACGCATGAGCAGAACGAGCACGCGCAGCGGGTGTATGGCGCGGCCGGCTATGTCGTGGACGGCGCGACCCGCACCGACGAGATCCAGGGACACGAGTTCACCGAGATCCGTATGACGAAGCGGCTTGCGGCCTGATCCATGGCGGCGCTGCTTGCTCTGCTCTCCGGCGCGGGTCTCGGAGCCACCGACTATTTCGGTGGTCGCCAGACCGCCCGATGGGGCGCGTACCCAGTGCTCGCCCTGTCCCAGGCGGCGGGCTTGCTCATCCTGGCCACGTTGGCGCTCATTCTCCGTGAGCCGGTGCCGCACGGGCCGACGCTTCTGTTCGGGGCACTGGCGGGAATGTCGGAGATCATCGGGACCGCAGCGCTCTACTTCGGGCTCGCGCGGGGGCGTGCCTCGACGGTCGCGCCGGCGGCAGCGCTCGCGCCGCTCGTGCCCGCGACGGTCGCCGTCGTGACCGGCGGCAGCGTGTCCGTGCTTCTTCTGATCGGCGCAGCTGGCGCCGTGGCGGGTGTGGTCGTGGTGGGCATCCTCACGCCACAGGAGGAGGGGGATGCCCGTAGCGGGGGGCTGGGATGGGGATTGCTCGCGGCCGCGGGATTCGGCGGGTACCTCCTGTTCATCGCCCTAGCCACAGAAAGCGGCACCCCAGTCGGAGCGCTGACCGTCGATCGCACGATCGCCTTCACGCTCGTCGTGATCCTGCTCGCCGTGCCGCGGGTCAGGGGTGGGCAAAAGGTCGGAATGCGAGTCCGCGACGCCGCGTGGGTCGGGGCGATCGGGGTCGGCATCGCCGCATCCGATCTGGCCTATGCGACCGCCACCCTGCTGGGGAATCTCACGCTCGCTGCCGTCCTGAGCAGCACACACCCCGTTTTCACCGTAATTTACGCACGGATCTTCGGGCGGGAGCGGATCGGTGTCGGCCGATGGATCGGCATCGGCCTCACCGCTGCCGGAGCGGCCGCGGTCGCGATCTCCTCATAACTCACCTCTGTCAACACACTGGTGCGCAAGCCGATCGGCCAGCGAGTATTGGTGTACTCGAATCGGAAGGAATTGCTGTGTCATCGTCGAATCGTCCACGTGTCGTGGTGCAGGAGTGGATTTCGCTGGACGGGTACGCGTCGGGACCAACCGACGAGATGGACATCATGAGCGCCATCAGCGAGGACACCGACCAACGCAGTCAGACCTACAACGCCGAGTTCCTCTCCACCGCCGCTGCGGTCTTACTGGGGAGTCGGACGTACCGCAAGTTCGTCGAGTACTGGCCCAGTGCGGAAGAGCCGATCGCGGACCAGGTGAACCAGCTCCCCAAGCTGGTGGCCTCGACGACACTGCAGTCCGCTCCCTGGGGTGAGCACACCCCGGCCACCGTGATCACAGACGTATACGCTCACGTGCGTCAGTTCCGACGCGAGGGCGAGGGAACACTGGTTGTGTGGGGATCACTCGCCCTGACTCACTCGCTGATGAACACAGGGCTCGTCGACGAACTCGACCTTTTCGTCGCGCCGATCTGGTTGGGCGAGGGCACGCCGCTCCTGCCAGCCGGACGAGTGCGCGTTGAGCAGCTGAGCAGCGACAACTGGGATGAGCTCACCCACCTCACGTACCGCGTCGAGAACCACGACGCATTCGATGCATGATGGCTGTACCTGAAGTTCGTTCTGGGACGCCTGAAGCAGGGCAGGACCGCGATACGCCGATCCTCCCGGAGCGGAAGCCACGCCAGCCGCGTTGGAAGGCAGCAGCCGCTCCAAACGAGCTGACTACTCATCGGTTCAGGACACGAGAACGAGAACTCGACTTCGACGACATCAGCCCGCTTGCCCTCAGAGCCCACCACATATAGGAGACACGCCCTAGTCACCCGATGCGGTGTCGGGGGTCTGAGGCACGATCAGCTCGTGCGGCTCCCGCCGCAGGAGTGGAGTGGTCATGAACGCCAGCGAGGACCGCTACGACGGCAAGCGTGTTGTCGACGTGCGTACAGGGCAGCTTCGGTTTCGAGTCCGCGACGCCCGGATCGTGGACGTGCAGACCGGGCAGCTGGCTTTCCGGATTCGTAACGATGATCGGGTGGTCTCGACCAACGGACAGCTGGCCTTCCGGATCCGCGATGGGGAGCGACTTGTCGACACGTCCGGGGTGCTGCACTTTCGACTCCGGTGACCTGCAGGCTCAGCGTCGACGTTCGATGAGGATCGTGTCGCGCCAGGTACCGGCGGCTGGTCCGTAAGTCATCCGCGCGATCCGTTCGCGGGTACCGACGCGGCGAAAGCCGGCACTGTCGTGGAGGGCGAGGCTGGCAGTGTTCTCGGGGAAGATGCTCGACTGAATCGTCCAGAGTCCAGCAGCGTCTGCGGCGTCGATGAGAGCCTGCAGGAGTGCCGCGCCGGTGCCGCGGCCGCGGGCGGGAGAGGCGACGTAGACGGAGTGCTCGACCACTCCGCGGTAGACGGGCCTGCTGGAGATGGGTGAGAGAGCGGCCCACCCGAGGATCTGGTCGCCGTCGACGGCGACCAGGCGCCCGACGTCGAGCTTCCCCGCATTGAACGCCTCCCACGTCGGCGGTTCGGCCTCGAAGGTGGCGTGCCCGGTCGCGATGCCCTCGCGGTAGATCGCCTCGACCGCCGTCCAGTCCTCGGGGAGCATCGCCCGGAGACCGCGATCATGAGCAGCAGCTCCCTCCGGCGGATCCGATGTCGGTCGAGCAGACGCCGGTCTTGGGGAGCACGAGCTGCACCCGCCGGGCCGCGGCGTGATCACCTACGAGCTCATCCGCGATCGAGCGGACCTGCTCGTAACCGGTGACGAGCAGGAACGTCGCCGCCCTGCCGTACGACTTCATCCCGCCAATGAAGAACTTCGGCTCGGGATGGGCGAGTTCCGCGACCCCGTGCGGGTCGACGGTGCCGCAGGAGTGCAGGTTTGGATCGAACGGCCTCTCTTCGAGCGGCGATCGCGCCACGTCGCGCTTCCCGTGTCCGGTCAAAAGGGCTCCTCCTGGAGGGCGCGCACGTGAGGCGGAGGCATCGGCCATCGCCTGATCGGACGGTCGCGAACTCGTTCTGTGTGACCCGGCTGCACGCCTCGCGGGCGCCAGCCAGGCACTACACGCGGAGAGTCAGCGTCGTGCCAGCGCTCACGTTTCACCGGTCGATTAGCCGAGGGCGGTCTGCTGGTAGAGCGAGAGGCGAACAGTATCGCCGGTCCGGCAGTACACACTCGTCATCAGTGCCTCGAACGCCGGCTGGCCTCGCCTGATGGCGCGCGCTCGATACACTAGGGCTGCCGCGTCGGATCCGGCGGGAACCACTCGTTCATCCGAAAGGTTCACGTCGTCCCATGCGGGCGCGTCGTTGAGGTTGGCGATGATCGCGTCCCGGTCGAGGATCGATCCGTCGGCGAGGATCATGACCGCTTCGGGAGTCATCAGGGCACCGTAGAAATCGCCTCCGCGCGATTCCATGAGGGATGCCCATCCCGCCTTCTCTGCCGCCAGAAGCGCGTCCATCGTCAGCTCAGTCATGGATCGAATCTAACAATACTGCTTGTGCTTCAAGACCCCCCCCAGGAGCCGGCGCCGAAAGACCTCCTCGACGTCCAAGCGCTCGCGGAGTGCTTCGGATTCGAGATTCCGCTCTCGCACCAGGGTAGGGAGCGCGATCCGAGAACGATCGGGTAATCGTGCGGTCCAGTCGCTCTGCGTGGAGGGTCAGCTGCACCTCTCCCGGAATCCTCCGGCCCGACTTCGACGGGTGCTCACGGCTGCTGGGAGATGGTTCGGGCGGTCGACGGTGGCGTGCCGATCGTCTCGACAGGGATCGACTCGGCGGCTTCGCTGAGAACGCCCGCCGAGACGATTCGTGAGACGGGCCACCAGCGGATGGTCTGCTCGGCCCGGTCGCGTCCGACGAGGTACCACTCGCCGCGGGTGCGGGCGAGGACGATCGGGTCGAGACGCGTCTCGCGCGCTCCTGCGCTGTGGACGCTGCTGATGCGCAGTACCCGCCCTTCGGCGAGCGATCGCTCGACGGCGCGCCATACTCCGGGGGAGATCTCGAGGCCCTCAGCGCGATCGACCCACACCCGCTGCGCCAACGCCGTCGCTCGGCTTCGCGCGCCGGGCTCCATCACGGAGAGGACCTTGACGAGCGCTGCCTCGGCAGCCGCATGGAACGGTCCGCGCTCGGAGGCGGCGAGGGCTGCGGCGAGGCCGGACACCTCCGTCGCGGTGAGGTTGATCGGCGGCAGGGTGGCGGCCTCGTCGACGACGTATCCGCCGAGGCGACCCGGTCGTGCCCAGACCGGGAACCCTCCGGCCTGCAGCGTGGAGACGTCGCGTTTGATGGTCCGAGCGCTCACCTCGAAGAGGGCGGCGAGCTGGTCGGCGGTGCGCCCGCGCGCGCCGGCCCGACGGAGCTCCTCACGGAGCGCGTAGAGACGATCGGTTCGATTCATTGCCGAATAGTGACATAGGGGTGACATCTCGAGCCATCAGGCTGAGGTCATGACCGACGACGACACCACCTACCTCTTCCTCAGCGGCGCGGGCCTTCCCGGCTGGATCTGGGACGACGTGCGCGCGATGCTCCCTGATCGGAGCTGTTCCCTCGTGGGTCCTCGCCCGGTGCAGTCCCGAGCCCGGATCCGTGACCACGCCGACGCCGCGGTGGGAGGACTCGCCGGCACCGGTCCGGTCGTCGTGATAGCGCACTCGATCGGTGGCGGCGTGGCCGGACACGTCGCCGCTCGCCTCGGGGATCGCGTGCGCGGAATCGTGGCCGTGAGCGCGGTGATGCCGAAACCCGGGCGCTCCTTCCTCTCGGCACTCCCTCTGCCTCAGCGGGTCATCACCGACCTGGTGATGCGTCTCGCCGGCACGCGTCCGCCCGCATCGGCGGTGCGTGCAGGTGTGGCGGCCGGGCTCCATCCCGATCTCACCGAGCGGCTGATCGCCGACATGGTCGCAGAGTCGCCCCGTCTCTTCCGAGACCCGGCCGCCGCCCTCGGTGCACGGTCCGCGCGTTACGTGATCACGGCTCGCGACAGGGAGCTCCCGGTCGCACTGCAGCGCAGGTCCGCACGCGAGCTCGGAGCTCCCTCCCTCTCGCTGCCCACCGGGCACCTCCCGATGCTCGAAGCGCCCGAGGCGATAGCGGCAGTGATCTCCGAGGTCGAAGCGGAGTGGCGCGACCACTCCCCTCGATGTCCGACATGAGTGGTTCATGCGGTTGCGAGTCGGCACCTCGCCGTCGAAGACTGACGAGATGACGATCTCGAACCACGACGACTACATCGCCGCCGCGCCGGAGCGGTTCCGTCCGCTGCTCACCTCTCTGCGTGCACAGCTGGCGCGGACTCTGCCGGACGCGCAGGAGGTCATCCAGCACGACATGCCGGGGTTCCGGATAGGCGACTCGATCGTCGCCGGCTACGCCGCCTTCACGAGGCAGTGCGGTCTCTATCTCTCCCCGGGCGCCATCACCGCCCACGCTGACGACATCGACGCACTCGGGCTGAAGGCCACCAAGACCGGCATCACGTTCCCGGAGACCAAGCCCCTCCCCGAGGATCTCGTCGAACGCCTCGCTCTCGCCTCACGCCGGGACGTCGGGCAGTAGCGGACTGATCCAGCCGACGGCGCCGCGGCGGCGACCGAGGCGACCGCCTCGACCCACCCTGCGCACGCGAACGCGCTCGGGCGATGGAAAGGAAGACATCTCGTGAAGTACACGAACTCGATCGAGATCGCACTGCCCGTGGCGAGAGTCGCGCAGTTGCTCGCTGATCCCGCCCACATCCCGAAGTGGCTGCGAGGCGTCGTGCTGCACGAACCGATACGCGGATCGCACGGCCGGCTCGGCACGACGTCGAGGGTCCTGATGCGGTCGGGAAAACGGACCATCGAGGTGACCGAGACGATCACACGGCAGGAGCCGGCAGACCTGCACACTCTCCCCGAGGGGACCGTCGTGCACTTCGACCGAGAGCTCGTCGGCGCGGGCACGTGGAACGCAGTCCGAGACCGTCTCACCGGAGCGACCCCGGAGACCACGCTCTGGGAGTCCGAGAGCGAGTTCCGGTTCGACGGCCTCCTGATGCGCGTGACGGGGCTCCTGCTCCCCGGCGTCTTTCGCAAGCAGTCGCAGCAGCACATGGAGGACTTCAAAGCCTTCGCCGAGCGGGGCGAAGACGTCCGCGATGTGTGAGCCCGCGGGATGAGGACACGCAGTCGCAGCTCGACGCGATCGCCGGCGGCCGGCGTCCAGAAGCGGGACATCGTCACAGATGTCCCCTCGGGGAGTGGGACCGCGATTCAGTGAGCCGGGATGAGGAAGCTCTCCGATTACGCCGACGAGGGCGACACGGTCGTCGTGTGCGCGTCGACTGCCTCTGCCGGTCCGTGACAACGTGCTCAACACGGTGAAGCTCCCGCGCGAGCGTAGCGCGCAGGGTCCGGTCACAGACCCAGCCGCGACTCTCTTCGACTGCGAGCGCGTGCCCATCGTTGAACGAGTCAGCGCCGACACCTCAGCCTGCTGTGAGCTACCGACGCGCTCGAGTTGACTCGAACCCATAGAAGGGTCCCCGCGACACCGATCGGCCGGTTTCTGGATTGGAAGTTCCCCGACCCGACTGACTGGAGCGCTGAGAACGTCCGCCCGCTCCGAGAGGCGGTCGCCGCCCGGATCCAGGCCGAGCTCCTTACCTAGGCGCGTCAGGCGGCCCCGAGGGCGATGGCGGGTCTGCTCCTTGATGGCGACTCTGGGCCGTGCTGCAGAAGCGGGGTGACGGGATCGTCCGGGCGGGGCGGGGTGGGGTTGTAGGTCGTCTGGTCGCGGAAGATCGCCCAGATGACGTTGATGCGGCGGCGGGCGAGAGCGATCAGCGCCTGCTTGTGCGACTTTCCTTCTCCACGTTTCCGCTCGTAGAACGAGCGCGAGACCGGGCAGTTCCTCGACGCGATGAACGCTGCCTGGAAGCAGGCGTTCAAGAGCCGCCGGTCGTAGCGCCGTGGCCGGTGGTGGTTGCCGGAGATTTTCCCTGAGTCGCGCGGCACGGGGGCGAGGCCCGCGAAGCTTGCGAGCCGGTCGGGCGTCTCGAACGCGGCGAGGTCAGTGCCGGTTGCGGCGAGGAAGTCCGCTGCGAGCCTGCGCCCGAACCCCGGAATCGACACCAGCAGATCCGCGGAGCTGCTGTCCTGCAGAACGGCTTCGATCTCAGCGTCGAGCTCGGCGACCTCGTCACGGATGCGGAGCAGATCACGCGCGGATCGGCTGACCAGCCGAGCCGCTGCCTCTTCCCCCACAACGACCGAGGTCTGCTCGCGCGCGGCCTCCACCGCCGTCTTCGCGACCGCAGCGGACTTCCAGCAGCCCTGCCCCTTCAACCATGACGCCAGCCGCGCTTCACCCATCCGCCCGATCGCTCCGGGGGTCGCGTACCGGGTGAGCAGCACCAACGGTCCCCTGGTCGTCGCGTAGTTGAACGCCCTCTCGAGCGACGGGAAGTAGTGGACCAGGATTGCGCGCAGCCGGTTCACGGCGCGAGTGCGATCGTGCACCAGGTCCTCCCGCCTCGCCGACAGCAGGCGCAGCTCCACGGTGACCTCATCGGCCTGCCGCATCAGCGTCACGTCTCGCCGGGTCCGCGCCTGGTCGGCGATGATGACCGCGTCCTTCGCGTCGGTCTTCGCCTCACCCCGGTAGGCGCCCGAGGCGTGGTGCACGACGCGGCCCGAGATGTAGAACAGCGGCTGCGCGTGCGAGCTGAGCAGCGTCTGCAGCAGTCCTGTCCCGCCATAGTTGAGGTCCGTCGCCCAGGCGACGTCGGTGCCGCCCGGCAGGGATGCGACGTCGCCCATCAAGGTCAGGATCGCCGCCTCTCGGTTCCTGAAGCGTCGCGAGAGCAGCTTGGTTCCGTTGCCGTCGATGACGACGCAGTGGTGTTCGGTCTTGCCGGCGTCGATACCGGCCCAGAGTTGGGGCACGCAGGGTCCTTCCGTTGAGGGGTGCGGTGCGCCGTGAACGACTGTGCCGGCATGTCCTTACGGGGCGATCTGGTCGCGTTTCTCAATGAGCGGTCCTGCCGTTACGGGGTCCCGGGCGGCTAATCACGGCGTGCCATCAGTCGGCTGAAGGCGGTCAGCCATACCCGGGACCCCTGGCGCGTTCCGGAGCCTACAACTGCCCCGGATCCACGGAAATAACGGTAAGGAAGGCGGTTTTCCGCCTTAGCGACCGGAGTGCGTAGTGCAACCGGAGGGCGGTGGGGGAGAGAGTTTCGGCGCGAAATAAGGGAGCGCAGCGACCGCGTGCCGGAAGTCTCGGAGGAGCCGGTGGCGCAGCCACTTGAACGGAGCCCGGAGGTAGCTACGAGGGAGCGAAGCGGACGAGCCGCCGAAGGCTTCCCGGCAAAAAAGCGTGAGCCCAACGGGCGAACATCAGCGGCCGGCACCGCCGGCCGGACCTCTGGGCGGCGCTCCGTCGCCGCTGCGCGAGTGCAGCTCGCGCTCCAGGAACGGGATCGCGGGGATCGTGAGGGGGTCGCCCCTCACCGACCAGCCAGAGGGACGGCCCTCCCCCGGCTCAGCTCGCCACCGCCTCCACGCTGGCAGCGACGTCGGTGGCGGTGCGGTGGCCCTGCACCTCAGCGTCGGCGACGGCGTAGAGGCGGGTCCCGACGTTCCAGTCGATGGCGACGGTCACGGTCTTGGGATTCACGCGGGTGACGATGCTCCATCTGACGTCGTGCTTGCTTATCAGGGGGCGGCCGCCGCCTGAGGTCGACACCAAAGATTCGGAACGGGGCCAGGCCGCGGACGCGAGGCCATCAATCTGGGTCGCGCCGGTTTTCCAGCAGGCTGCTGGGAAACCGGTGCTCCTCAGGCTTGCTCGTCTGTGTGCGGTTCGGCGTCGGGCCAGTCGAGAGCAGCTGAGATCTGCTCCGCGCTGGGCAGACCTTCCTGTTCCGCTGGCGGCAGCGTGTCATAGGAGTACGTCGACACCGCCATCGGCGACGCGCTTTGGCTCAGCGCGTACCGGACGGTGCGATCGTTATGGCTTCCGCAGATCAGGATCCCCACAGTCGGCCTGTGGAACTCGCGTCGCATCGTGTCATCGACTACGGCGATGTAGAAACCGAGCTGGCCGGCGTAGGCCGGCTCGAACTTGCCCGTCTTCAACTCGACCACGACATACCGCAGCTGCTCGGTGTGGAAGAAGAGGAGATCGAGGAAGAAGTCGTCTCCCGCGACGTCGAAGTGCACCTGTCGGCCGACGAACGCGAAGCCCGCACCGAGCTCGCGCAACGTGTTCACGATCCTGTCCATCAGCGCCTGCTCGAGGTCCCGCTCCGCCGCCTCCTTCGACAGGTCCAAAAAGTCGAACACGTACGGGTCCTTGGAGATCTGCCGCGCGAGATCCGATTCCGCCTTCGGCAGCGACGCTTCGAAGTTCGTCGACGCTGCGCCGATGCGCTCCCGGGTCCGGTTCTTGATCTGATTCAGGAGCATGTTCCGCGACCAGCCGCGTTCCACCGCGGCCGCGGCGTACCAGTTCCGGTCCTCCTCGGTCGAGAACCGATCGAGGAGGAGCATGACGTGACCCCACGGCAATTTCCCAACAGGCTGCTGGTGAATTGAGTCGCCCTCAGGCCAGGCGGCGGCGAACGCTCGCATGTACTGCAGATTGCTCGGCGAGAAGCCCTTCATCGTCGGGAACGACGCGCGCAGGTCCTCCGCGAGACGCGCGATGACTCGGCTCCCCCAGCCCTGCTCACGCTGCAGCGCGCGGATGCGCGAACCGATCCGCCAGTACAGCTCCAGCAGATGCGTGTTCACGACCCGCTGTGCGCGATACTGCGCGCCTCGAACATCCGCGCGAAGTGCTGCGAGGAGCGCCTCGTAGCCGTCGGGAAGATCGAGCTCAGAACCGGTCATGCCTCATTCTCTCGGCCACACCACGACCCCGAGATCATTCTCATCGATGCGCGGCCGCTAGACACCGGGATCGGGTGTTGCCCCGCCATGGCATGGCGACGACTGTGGTGTGAGGTGCGGCTGCACCCAGCATCGTGACCCGAACACAACGCTGTGATGCAGCCGCACCCCGGCGGGAGCTCCACAAGCACGACCGAGCGTCACCGCCATATCACTACGGAGGTCTTACCTGCGGGGTCTGGGCCGGCGTCTCAGCCTTGCGCTACTCCGAGCGCCCTGTCTACCGGTCGGCTCGACGTGGACAGCGGCGGACTCAACCCCATCGTGTCGTCATCGATGCGGGTTCGTGGGGAGGGACAGTGCACGGCGGAGCTCGGGAGGTTCCTCCTGCGGCCGCGGTTCAGTCACGAGGCGCAGCCCACCGGGTGCGTAGGAGGCCGCGATCCATTTCCTCATCCAGTCCTGGTTGAGAACCATGCGGTCGGCGCTGACGTACCGGAAGAGCAGTGGACTTGTGGGGTGCAGCCAGATCGAGGTGCGACCGTTGCCCACGGCTGGTGCGTCTTTCCAGGAGAAGTAAAAGGACTCGCCCCGACCGAGCTTGGTGCCGATGACGACCTGAAGATGGGCGAGGAGGCGGTCCTCGAAAGCCACTTCGAGCCGCGAGTCGTAGACGAGCCGTCCCATGGAGCTCCTGACTCGAGTGCATCCGAAAGTGGATGCCCTGGCCACGTAATAGGAGTCCGAACGGGGTCGAGACGGAGGCTACGCCAGGACAGGCCACAACCGTCATGCTTCGGTGATATCGACGCGGATCCACAACTGGCGGGCTCGACGGGAGGATCGTCCGAATCGCGGCAATCATGTGATCTGCGGACTTCGAGTCGTCGAGCGGAAGCAGTATCGGCTGTTCTCGTTCGCGCTCCTCGGGGAGGCGTATGGTCCGAGCATGACCGTCCTCATCAGCACCGCGACGGGTGTCCACACCCCGCCCATCAGCCCCTCCGCATCGCTGACCGCCTCCGACTCCAAGGCGCACCACCCCATCACGGACGACGCGAATGATCTCCTCGAGGAAGCCGCTCGTCATGCACGCTTCTGGGCCTCCTATGACGCCGATCCCCGCTCGGCCACGGCCTGGGCCGATGCCGGGACCTCGACCTGGCGGCGCCCCGCCCGGGTCGCGCTGGTCCCCGTTCGTGAGGGTCTGGACCAGTGGGACGAGGAGGGCGGCTACGACCCCGCATGAGCCCAAACCCGTCTCCATGACTCACGCGGCGTCTCCGTTGCGCAGTGATCGGTGGCCGCAACGACCGTCGGTGCTGAGGCACGATCCCCCGGCAAGCTCCGGCGCGTTCGCTGGCGGGACATCCGAGTTGCCTGCGACTAGCCGATGCGATCGTCGTCGTTCGACCGGCGGGGGCGTCCGGGTTCGTCGATGACGACCATGTCCCGGCCGAGCGCCGGGCTGAGAAGCTCCCGCAGCCACAGCCGGTTGAGGACGACGAGTTGCGGGTCGTCGAACCGGTACTCGAGCGGAGTGTTGGGGTGGACGAGGATCGCGTAGGAGCGGTACTCCGCCTCCTGACGAGTCCTCCACGCCAATCGGAACGGCGCGCCTAGCGTCATCCGGGTGCGGATCGCGGTCTGCACGTGCGACAGCGTCCGGTCATCGAACTCGATCCGACGCCGCCAGGCACCGAAGATCAGTACGCCCATGAGCCTTGTCCCTTTTCTCTCTCGAGCGGTGCGCGAACGCATCTGGCGCGGAAAGCTCCGCGGGACCAGGTCCGCCCTGAAGGCAGACCGATCATGAGATCCGAAGTCGGGATGCCACTGACGCTAGACCTTCACCGGGTAGAAAGGCCCGCCAACCCACAGCGGCAGATCCGCGCGGTGACTCGCCGCTTCATAGATCAAGCCGATGTGCCGATCGGGCTCCTTCGCGCTCTTCCCTCCGCGTATCGGAAGGTCTAGTTTGCAGACACGTGGAGTTCTGAACCCGAATCGGAACTCACGAGAGGCCGCCGCACCGTCCTGGTGCGCTGGCATCGGTGCGGGTTCCCGTCGGCGACGTGCATGCCGGCGTGACCGACGGGCGCCGCAGTGCTGACCAGGCGACACCGGAGTGGACGGACGCCCTCCCTGACGAGCGCCCGACCGCGCTCACAGGTACCTTCTGTTCGCGCAGCGTCGCAAGCCCCGTGCGGGCACCCGCCCGCCGTGGTGACACTGAAGAAGTGCAGCAGCTGACCTACGCCTCGAAGAGCATCCTGACCACCGACGCCGTAGGCGACGCGCTCCTCGATCTCGTCACCGCAATCGACCGCCAGCAGCACTCCGAGGTCGTGACGGTGCCCGCCTTCACCGACGAAGGGCACCTGGTCGAGGCGAAGATGACGCTCGACGCGAGCAGCGAGCTCGTCGCCGTGCCGGTTCAGCTCGACGTCGAGGACGAGCACGCGACGACGGAGGCCGTCATCCGTGCCGTCGACGACATCCGCTCCCGGATCCGCAGCAACCGCCGCACCGTCTCGCAGCCCGTCCTCGACGACGAGCAGCACGCGTTCCACTACGACGAGTTCTGATGACCGCACAAGACCACGACGACGACCGTCCTGTCCCCACGGCGGAACCCGCGATCACCTCCGCGCGCTTGACAGAGCACAACGCCCTGCTGCATCAGGCCGCCGGGTTCGTCGGCGCGGGGCTGCACATCTCTCCCGACGACGCCCTGGTTGTCCTTGACCGTGAAGCGCGGGAGCAGGGCCTCGATGTCGCTCAGCTCGCGCGTGACATTCTCGATCGCCGACGCAGCTTGCCTTCCCTGGACTGACGAGCAGGAAAGTGTGACAACCCAACGCGGCTATTCGTAGCCCCACGTCATCGAGTCGTCGTTCCAGTCAAGAAGTTCAACAGGAGCAAAATCGATGAGCGGGTCCTCGTTCTCCTCGAGGACGACCGGCGTCGAGGGAGCGATCAGCACTGATACCTCCGCTCCCCCCGCGGTGCGGAAAGCCACGAAGGCCGGAGCGTCCCGCAGCGCTGCAAGGAAGACCCGCTTGAGCCAGTCCAGATCCGTGCCCGCCGCCAGCTCAAAGAGGTCCTCGTTCACCTTCACTCTCGCATTCACCAGGTCTCTCCCTCACGCGAGCACGAGACTAGAAGCGGCAGGCCAGCGGGGCCATGTGGTTGACCCTTACCACCAGCATGAGCCACGAAGCTGATGTGAGGGTAAACCCTGCGCTCAACGGATAGAGGTGCGGTCTGCGGAAGCTCGACGTCGATGCCGGGCTGGATCACCTCTCTACTGGGAGGTGGCTTGCTCCTCCGAAGCTGCACGCCGAGCCGCGTCCGCCTGGTGGCGATAGAGCGACGCACGACTCCACCCGACGAGACGGGCGGCATCTTCCGCAGTACGGCCGCGCGCTCGCGCGTCCGCGGCGATCGCGAGCTTGTCCGCGACCACCGCTGGGTCCGACAGCGGTCGGCCGAAGCGGGTACCGCTTGCACGAGCGGCCGCGATTCCGGCGTTGACGCGTTCGATGATGAGCTCCCGCTCGTACTCCGCGAGCGTGGCGAGCATGTTCAACATCAACCGGCCCGTCGACGTCGACGGGTCGATGCCGTCCGAGATCGACCGGACCTGCACCCCTCTCTCACGCAACAGGTTCACCGTGTTGAGAACGTCGATCAGTGATCGGCCGAGACGGTCGACTCGCCAGACGACGACGGTGTCCCCGTCCTCGGCGTACTCGAGGAGCTTCTTCATCCCGCGCCGCTCTATCGCGGTCTTGCTCCCGGACGTGACGTCCGCGAACACGTCGCGCTTCTGCACGCCGGCCGCGACGAGCGCGTCGACCTGCAACTGCGCATCCTGACTCGACGTACTCACACGCGTATAACCGAGAACCCTCACGAGCACATTCTGCCTCGGAAACCCCCTCCGGGCACCCTGATGCGACAAAGTACTGCGAGACAAGTTCTTGAGACGGCGAGACCTCCGCAGTTCCAGCCGACGCCGACCTCGGAACGGGCGCTTAGGGACTGTCTCAGAAAGCTAATGGATATCGAGACAGTCGAAGACAGAGCTCTCCCCTCCGCGAAGGAGGTGCGCTTTTTCGAGTCCGCTACGCCTGGGGCGGGCGGCGGAGGGCCTTGGCGATCTTCCTAATGCGCTCTGCGGGCTTGCCGTTCTTGCCGAGCACGACGATGTAGACGAGCGGGGCGAAGACGGCGATCGCGAACAGCTCGGGGAGCTGCTCCGCGAGAGCGGACAGGAAGGTCACCTCCTCCGGGAACTCTGGAAGCAGGATCGCCATAACGAACCTCTCCGCGGGGGACGCGCGAGCGCGTCAATTTGACGCCGAGCCGGTCGGCTCGGTCCACTGACTACTAGCAACCAAGCGCGTAGTCAGATGAGGAGGGGGCCAGGAGAGCTGGTGCTGCTCAGATCCGGGCCGGGCATGAAAAAAGCCGGCTCGAGGCCGGCGGGTTTCGGTGAAGCGTCGGAGCCGCTCCGTGCGTTGTCCGTTAACACAGAAGACCAGCCGTTCGGCTGGTCGTGGCGCACGTGTAGCAGGCGGTTCTAGTTTGCAGGGTCGATCGGCCGGAGCACAAGAACCGATGCCTTCGGGGGTCTTGAGCCAGTTCGCGGCCTAGCGCGAGCTTACAAAATTTGCGTCTGAGCAAAGTCAAGGATCCGGTGCGGCGAACGAAAAGAGGACGAGTTGCCGGAGCGCATGCCGCAATCCCCACTTTAGATTTTGGGGTGGACGGTATGGAGTTGGTCAAATCCAGGGCGTGAATCGGCCGTCGTCGTCGCGCGGTCGACTCCGGAGCGCGGTGAGGCGATTCCGGTAGACGGCCTGGAGTTCGCCGAGCTTCACGTACTTCGTGTGGTCGCCCTCGCGCTGGTAGTAGTCGAGGAGACCCTGCTGAATCCATGAGCGGATGGTTGCGCGGCGCTTCCGAATCCGTTTTGCTGCGGCACTCAGAGTGTAGAGATCGTGCGCGTCACGGTCCGGCGAACGAGGGACCATCGTCCAATCGTCGGCGGTTGTCCAGATGCGGGGTTCCGAGTCTTGGGCCACTAGCGGCAAGCGTAGCTCGGCGATGTGGCGGGTTTGGCCGTGTTCGGAAGAAGACACCCAGCACTCCCCGGTACCGATCGATGGCGAGCGGGAGGGACACGAGGCGCGGTGGGCGATTGCGCTTAAATCCGGGCCACGAAGCGACCGGCGTCATCGCGCGGGCGCAGACGTCGTGCTGTCAACGTCTGGCGATAGACGGCGAGGAGGTCGGCCTCCTTGACATACTTCGCGTGGTCGCCTTCGATCACCTCGAACGGCAGGAGGCCCTGTTGAATCCAGGCCCGGACGGTGGCGCGGCGGCGCTGAACGCGGCGGGCTGCGGCGCTGATCGTGTAGAGCGTCTCGACGCGGTTGCGTGTGTCCAACTGGTCCAGCCTGATAGTCATGACCTCTACCGACTAATCATGCTCCACTGGCAGCAAGCCTACAGAAGTCATTTCCAATGGGTCGGAAGCACGCCGAGCTGAAGAGACTGGTTGAACGGGTCGAAGGGCACCTGGACGACGCTGGCGACCTTGGCGTCCCGCGAACGATTGTTCGCGAGATGTCGTCGGGGTGGACGCTAGGCACCCCGAGCATCGGTCGGCCGTGTGGCTCGCTCTCGGCGTCGGAGCGAGACGGGGACCATCGGAGAGGGCCGGGGGTGTCCGACCGCGGATGGTGGCGGAGGTCGCTGACATGATGACCGGATGCTGATCGCTTACGTGGACGAGTCCTACACCCAGGACTTCTACTTATCGGCGCTGCCGTGACGACGCAGGAGAAGTGGGAGCAGCTCGAGCACGGCTATGCCGCTCTCCGGGAGCAGATCGCCGCGGAGCACGGGCTGCCGGCGAATGTCGAGTTCCACGGGCACGAGCTGATGGGCGGCGCCGGCGAGTGGGCTCCCCTACGCGGGAAGCATCGTGAGGCGGCGGGCATCTACGCGGCCGCTCTGCGGGTCGCACAGGAGGCCGAGGTCCGCTACCTGTTTCGCGGGGTGGATGTGAAGCGTCTGAACGCTCGGTACCGCTACCCGGAGCAGCCGCACAAGATCGTGCTGCAGCACCTGCTCGAGCGGGTGAACGAGTACCGCCGTGACGTCTTCTCCTCCGATACCGAGGAGGTGATCGTCGTCGCCGACGAGATCGCGACGCAGGAGGAACACCGACGGCAGTTCGAGAGCTACCGGTCCTTGGGCACGCCGGGCTACCTGACGAGCCGCCTTGACCTGATTTCATCCCCGATCCAGTTTGCATCCTCGAGGAACGCCGCCGGGGTGCAGGCGGCCGACCTCGCGGTCTACCTGCATCGGCGCCGACAAACGGTGACGGAGACGCACCCAAAGTCCGCGGCGACGATGGCGCGGTTGAGCCGACTGGTCACCGCGTCAACATGGCACGACTGGATCTGGACGCCTTAAAAAACTAAGACCCCACCGAGGCGGGGTCTTAGGCTGGCAACGTTCCGGGAACCGGCCCGTTGTGACGACCACAATACACGCGGATCCTGGACGAGTCACGGCATCAGGGGCGCCGCCGTTCGATGAGGATTGTGTCGCGCCAGCGGCCAGCCGCAGGCCCGTATGTCATCTGCGCAATGCGCTCGTGAGTGTCCAGGCAGCGGAATCCCGCGCGGTTGTGGAGGGTGAGGCTGGCGGTGTTCTCGGGGAAGATGCTCGCCTGGATCGTCGACAGGTCCACGTCGTCCGCCGCGGCGATGAGCTCGGCGAGCAGCGTCGAATCGATACCGCGGCCGCGGGCGGCCGTGGCAATGACATCGTCGTCGCCATGAAGCCGGGCCTCGCCCTCCCCGCGACTCCGACGGGCCGGTTCTTCAAGTGGAAGTTCCCCGACCCGATCGACTGGAGCGCCGAGAACGTCCGCCCCCTCCGCGAGGCCGTCGCCGCTCGGATCCGAACCGAACTCCTCGACTAGGCGCGACACGTAGTGGCATCAAAACGCGGCCAGAGAGAAGCCAAAAACTACAACGCCGCCGCCGCCGCCTGCGCGCACGCTCCATGACTGCCTGGATTCCCTGAACGGATCGATGCTGTCGCGAGCGCGCAGGTGCTGAAGGTCGTCAGCTTGCTTCGGCCCCGCGGTCCCACTCGGTCTTGTAGGCGTCAGCTTCGGAGCGAAGGTAGTCGCGCCGATCTGCGACGGTGGCAGTGCCAGTGTCGATCCTGCGCAGTTCACCGGTACGAGCAAGCAGAAGTGCTGGGATCGCCCCGCTGTCCACCTGCCGCGTGGCGAGGGCGATCGAGGTCTCCATGACTGCGATCTCCGAAGGGGTGAGTGCCTGCTCCGAGAAGTAGACGTGGGTGGCCAGACGATCCCCGTTGTTGAGCTCGAGAATGAGGTGGAGGCGCAGGCTCACCATCTGAGTGCCGTCCACATCGATGACAATGACGTTGCGCTGTTGACGGCGGGCGGAGCGCACGCTCACGCCGCCAAGGAAGGTGAGCAGGCCGCGGCCATTCGCTTCGTAGCTGGCGCGCTTGTTCGTAGGAGCAGCCTCGATGACGTCGTGAAGTGCAGAGCCGCGGCAGCCGTCGTTGATGTAGTTGATCGCGCCGGTGAGGAAACGCTCGTAGAAGAAGGCGAAGAAGTTGCCATCTCGAGCTGCGAGGACCTGCTCGCGGTCGTGCGCGACGTGAGTGCGTCGGCCCTTCGCTCGCGCGCGGACAAAGTCACGCAGGTGCACAAGGGAAGGCGTGTGCTCGGTGGTGGGTTCAGGGGTCGTCGATGCGTTCACGGTGAACTGGTCCTGTCTCGCACGGCCCCCAGGGAGTGCCGGTGGAGAGGTGGTCCCCACCGGCGTCCTGAGTTAAGATCGACACGAATCCTTTGCCGGGAAATTCCGTATCGACCCCTGTGGCCGCTGACCTTGATCTGTCAGCAGGTGCCAACAGGGGTCTTTGCGTGTACGGCTCAAATTATCCCACGTCAGTACGACATCCGCGGCTCTCTGCGGCGATCTAAAGCCCTCAATCGACGGGGTCGACCGAAAATGTGTCCTCAGCCGTAGGTATCGCGTGGGCTGCGCCCTGGAATCGACCTGGAGCCATTTGCGCGGAAGAGCGACACCCTTCCGAACCTCGTCCTCTATGGGACGCGTCGGTCAGCCTCGCGTCGGTCGCGTAGGCCGCGTAGCCCGCCTGGATATTCACGCTCGTCTGCACGAACCCCGCGCCGTCCTGACCGATTGAGCGGGAGCCAGTCGCTCTCACCGACGACGACAACCGGCGCGGTTTCCGCCCCGTTAGGATCCCCGAGCCGCAGACCCGCGGTGCTCGCTGAGCAGCACCTGAGTCGCAGGCCCTCTCCTCTTCTGCTGGCGGGACGCTCTCCGCGCCTCGTCGCTCTCGAAGCAGTTTCGCGCGAGCACTAATCGGCGGAGTGACGCGGATCCGGCCGCCTGGTCAGAGTTTCGCGCCCGGATCAGAATCGCGTCACACCGTCACTCTGAGAAGACACGCGTCCAAGTCAGGTGGTGGACCCATGACGTCGAGGGTGCCAGCAGCACCGTTCGGCGCGGACAGGAACGAACACAATGAGCACCTCAACTCCTCGCGGGAAGCATCGCGGACATAGCAGGCGGCTACGCCGACCACGAGTACCGATTCCGTGGGGATTTCTCCACGGGATTATTCGAGGTTACGTTTGGCCCTACGTCCAGGAGCACGTCGCGCCATTCATCGAGGAGCGGATCGTACCGCCCTTCTTGTGGCTGATCGACGTCCTGTCCGGAGGGTGACGCGACTACGAATACGGGGAGATCAGGGCATGCGGGGCCCCGTGAATGGTTTTACGCGGTGACCGGTTCGAGCTGGAGCGACCAGCCGGCCGGTTTGTCGACGGCGTGGCCGTCGTGGTCGGTGAAGACGTAGAAGTAGAACGTGGAGAGCCGCTTGTCGTTGCTGCCCGACAGGGCGCCGGCTGCGTAAAGGCGAATTGCCCACTGCTCCCCCACAACGGCCTGCGCCCAGGCGGCGTACTCGTCGGGTTCGAGGATCTCCGAGTTGCCGACGAGGAGGTTGAGCCCCTTCACGGACACGCTCACCAGGGAGAGCGTCGGGTCGGCGCCGGAGTCCGGTTCGAGTTCTGCGGCGGCCCCGCGGTCCATGAGGACGGACACCTCGGCGTGGTCAGGGATCGTCCCCTTAGGCGTGGGAGTTGCCGTGCGCGAGCGTGTGCGAGCTCGTGCAGCTGGGCATCGGTGAGGCCGGGCTGTGAGGTGATCCGCTCTCCGGCGTCGGTGAAGAGGGTGCGTTGCATCAGGCGGATCTCGCGCTCGTGCTTGTTGACGATCTTGCGGACGAGTGGCGAGACCATGCCCGGAGTTTAGAGGGAGGGAAGACAGCCCTCCGTCGGTCGTGGGACGCTGACGGTATGACCGCTCCCCGCACTCCTCTGGCGCGAACCGCTCTGGTCGCGAACGGCATGGTGTGGTTCGGGGCGTCGGTGATGTTCTTCGCGATCGCCGGCGAGCAGACGTACGCGGCGTTCATCGGTGAGTGGTTCAACGTCCTCGGCTGGGTCCTGATCGTGGCCGTGGCCGTAGGCCTGGCGGTCGTGGGTGTGATCGAGAACCGGAACATTCGCGCGGGGAAGAAGTACCGGCCGCGACCGCGGCGTCGATGACTCGTACGGCCCATGCGGCCCTGGTGGTCTGGCTTCTTCTGCTGACTGGCCTGTTCGCCGTGCCCGTCGCCGGTGCGCTCTATCAGGCGCGGGATCCGGAGTACACGTGCTTGGTCGACTGGCAGGCGCCGCCGTCGAACGGCGTCGATTATGAGTGGAGCGTGCGGGCACGGATCACGCCGTTCCCTCTGGGCCTGGAGTGCACGTTCATCCGGCAATCCGGGGAAGAAGTCGTCGTCGGTCCGGGCTGGCTGTTGACGCTGTTCGCCGGCACCGCCGGCGCTTTCGGTGTGGCATCAATCGCTGCGCTGGTGTGGCGGGCACCTCGACCGGCCTCCTCGCATGGGACCGCCACGTAGACCGAGCACACCGACCGCAGCTCGGCGCGGGTGACGGGGGGGTCGAGGGGGGTCTCCCCCTCGTGCGAGCCGGCCCGTTTCGGGTCGGCCCGCACGCGCGCTCAGAGCGCGAGCGTATGGAGCATCAGGAGGGTGGAGCCGATGGGGGTACCGAAGTCGGTGTACTCCTGGGTCGCTCGGCGGTTGCTGATGAGGTCGAGGGCAACCAACTCCTCCTCGGACTCGTCGGTCATCGGGTCGGGGTCGCCGTCCCACGCTCGGAGCACGGTCCGGTCGGCGTCGAGGAGTCGCCAGAGTCCCCAGACTCCGGCGACGGGGCCAGTCGTCTCGTACTTGAACACGAGGGCGGTCGCGGTGGGCCAGCCGTGCGCGGCCGCAGCAACGATCAGCGCACGCGCGGCCGCAGCGACCGCGGCCTGGTCGCCGGTGGCGGTCGCTGCGTCGACGGCCGCTTGCGCGTCACGCAGCGCCGGGGTGTGCCCCCACACGTCGACGTCGACGGTGGGAGTCGTGGTGGTCGTCATGGTGAGCCTTTCTCCAGCGTCGTACCGGAAGGCGGGGACAGGCATGCCGCCGGTCCCCGCGGAGTGGACTAGCCGAGGCCGTCCGCGGCGGCCTGCACCTGCGGCTTCCGCAGGAGGGCCGCGGATTCGCGCAGCTGCCGCAGAACCGGGTTGAGGTCCGTGGCGCTCATCGCGCGAACATCGCGGTCGGGGCGCTGAGGAACGCGATCAGCGCGGCCGCGTAGTCGGTCCCGTCGTCGGCGACGGGGAACCCGCCCGGGGTGCCCTCCCCCGGCAGGGTGAGCGTGTTGCGGACGTGCGCGAGGATCTCGGCGTCGGTGGCGGCGGCGTCCTCGTCGGACTCGGCGCGGCGGGTGGTGAGGATGAGGGCGAGCTGGGCGGCGGTGGCGCGGCCTGTGTCGGTGGGGGTCATCGTCTGGTCCTTTCAGCGGGTGACGGTCTGGGCGTGACGGCGGATCGCGACTCGGCGGGCGTACATGACGCACAGGCGGAACGAGCCGCTGGTGAAGCCGTGCAGCTCGTCGGAGTGCCACGCCTCCCACGTCCCCGAAGGGCGGCGGGTGACGAGCACGGACGGCGTGGTCTTCGGGTCGGTGCCCTCGACGCGGACGCTGACCGCGCGGGTGTTCGCGAGGGTGAGGTAGGTCTTCGCTGTGGTCTGCGGAACGGTGGTGGTCTGCATGGTGTGGGTGCTCCCTCTGGCTGATCGTTTTTCTTTGCCTCTCCGGCGGGGAAAACCGTTTGAGTGGAGGCGGCGCAGTGACGCCGATCACGGGCGAAATAAGCCCGCAGGGCGCGTCCGGGATCGGTGGCACGTAGCCGCTGGAGCGAAATAGGTTGAGACCGCGGAGAGGTGAAGAAAACGCGGGGAATGGGCCGCATCGCGGCCTCCTATTCGCGGCGCTCTGTCGCCGCTGCGCGAGTGCAGCTCGCGCCCCCGGAACGGGATGTCGGGGACCCTTCTATGGGTCCACGTCAAGCGGGAGGTTCGCGTCCCCTCGGGCATCGAGTCGCCCGTCGAAGCCGCCGACAGCACGACCAGCGGAGCGGTTCTCCTTGGAACCATCAAGCCTGGGGGCCGCTATGACGCTGGTGCGATCCTCTGCCACGTCGCTGTTATCGGCTAGCGCCTTGGCCGTACCGGTCGGCTAGCTCAAGGGCCAGTCGATGGAGCGTTGCGCGGAGCGGGGTGGGGGTCAGTGCCTCCGCGTCAGTGCCGAGCTGCCAGAGGGCCCACTCCGCGTGTCGGAGGTCCTGGAAGGTCACTTCCATGCGCAGGCGCCCGTCCGGTTCGACCGTCTCGCGGGTGATGGTCACTGCCGTGGTGGCGAGGTCCTCTCGTCGGCGCGGATCGATGAGGACGAGCGAGGTGAGCTGCGAGTCGCCGGCACGGAACTTCGCGCCGCGTTGTCGCCAGAGTTCTTCGAGATCGACGGCGCCAGACCGTTGGGCGGGCTCATCCAGTTCTTCGGCGGTGACGATCCGGGAGAGCCGGTAGGTGCGGTCGTTGCCGTCGACGGTGGCGAGGAGGTAGCCCTTGTCTCGTACGGTGACCAGTCCGATCGGGTCGGTCGTGCGCCATGCCGCCGCGCGATTCTCTGCGGCGTACTCGATGCGCAGTCGATGGCCGTTCAGCACAGCGCGTCTCACCTCGGTCATCACGGCCTCAGGAATCCTCTCCACGCTGCGGGGTCGCGCCAGGAGGTCGGCTTCGGGCTCGAGGAGGACTCGCTGAGCGGAGCCGACGGCGGCGAGCTGCTGCCCGTCAGGGAGGGCGTCGATCACTTTCCGCAGGGCGGACGACAGGGCGGGACCGAGCCCGAGCACGTCCTTCCCGGTACCTCCTCCCGCCGCGAGGAGAGCAAGGGTCTCGTCCGGGTTCAATCCAGTCAGCTCTGTCCTGAACCCAGGAAGCAACGAGAATCCGCCGTGACGGCCGCGGTCAGCGTAGACAGGAACGCCTGCCGTGGACAGGGCCTCGATGTCGCGGAGGACCGTTCGCGTAGAGACTTCGAGTTCGCCAGCGAGTTCATTCGCCGTGAGCCGGCCTCGCTGGCGCAGGAGCAGCACGAGAGATACCAGCCGATCTGCACGCATACGAAATTCTCCCAGAGATACATGACGGAGGGTGTCGTGATTTGTCGAGAAGCTCGTAGGACACCGTGATGAGCGGTGCACGAGGCGGCCGAGACCCGGTCGCCTCGATATGCGAATGGAGAAAAGATGACGCTCGAACGAACGGCTGTGAACCCGGTCACCTGGTCGCTGGAGATGGGATTCAATCAGGGCGAGGTCGTCTCAGGACAGACCCGCACGCTCTACGTGTCGGGCCAGACGGCGATGAGCGCGGACGGCCGACCGGAGCATCACGGCGACGTCGCCGCGCAGCTCGCCCGGAGCGTCGACAACCTCGAAGCAGTGCTCGCCGGCGCCGGAATGACACTCTCGAACCTCGTCCGGCTCAACGTCTACACGACCGACATCGACGCACTGTTCGCCCACTACGGCGAACTGGCAGGGCGCCTGAAAGCGGCAGGCGTCGCGCCGACCACAACCATGCTCGAGGTCACGCGCCTAGCGATTCCGGGCCAAGTGGTGGAGCTCGAAGGCACCGCTGTCGCCTGACCGCATCGGCTGCCGCTCGCGTCGCCCGATGGCGCGAGCGGCGCCGCACCGGCAGCGGACGCATCACGCCGGGAGTACGACGGTCCTCATCCGCGCTTCGAGCGCCTTGAACAGCTCACGGGCGATGTACCGCTTCACACTTCGCCGGATTTCTCGCCCCGTCCGGCCCTCCGCCGTGCGGCGATCGACGTAAGCACGAGTTCGCACCTCGGACACCATACGCACGCGAGCGATCACATCAAGCGCACGGTTCAGCTGACGGTCACCGCCCCGATTCAGCCGGTGGCGAGTGGTGTTGCCAGACGACGCCGGTATCGGATTCACCCCCGCGAGGGCCGCGAAGGCTGCCTCGCTACGCACTCTCCCTGGATGCGAATACGCCGCGACAGCAACAGCGGCGGTGACCGGGCCGACGCCATAGATCTGCTGCACGCCAGGTGCGAGAAGCTCGACGAGCTCGGCCAACGCGTCGCGGTTCTCGCGCATCTGTCGCCCCAGCTCGATCACCGTCGAGGCCAGCCGGATGGCCTCGCCTCGAATGACGCGCTGCGCAACATCGTCATGATGAGCATCCAGTTCGGCGAGCTTCTGCACCCCACGATCAGTGAGCGCGCGCCTGGTGTCGAGGCCGAAGTCCGCGGTGCGGACAAGCGCGTTGAGCTGATTTCGGGCGCTCGTGCGACGGATCTCCATGTCGCGGCGCGCGTCGAGCGTCACGCGGAGCGCGTTGCGCAGCCCGTCGACTTTCGGCCGAATCAGCGCGTCGAGCTCGATACCCATCGCCGAGGTCGCGGCAGCGATCGCGTCGATCTCATCGGACTTGCCGCGGACGCGGCTCGACTTCCTCGGCGGCCGAACCTCGCAGAACACGATCCCGCCGCGCTGCAACACCCGGCCCAACGACGCCCCATACGAGCCGGTGCCCTCCATTGCGAACAACACCGATCCGCTCGTGACGCTTTCGACCCAGGCGATCGCTCTGTCGATCGCCGCCGCCGTCACCGGAAACGCTCTTGTCCCGAGGATCTCGCCCGTCTTGGTGGCGACGATCGCGTAGGTGTGGGTGCGGGCGTGGGTGTCGACTCCGACGACGTGGTCGTAGTGGTGGGCGACGATCATGCGGCCTCTTCTCCTCAGGGGGTCGTCCGGGTGGGATGCGCCGCGGAGGCATCTCTCTAACGAGTCACGCGACCCAAGTCGCGGACAACCTTCTATCAAGCCATCGCAGCGTCACGCCGGTCTTGGCCGCTCGGACGGACAGGTCCCCAGCAAGACACAGCGGTCAAGAGTGTGATGAGTCACGTCCGAGCGAGCCAGAACCAGCCTGACAGCCGGCACCTGGCCAGCCGAGATCATTAGAGAGTGTGAGGGGGACGCCCCCTCAAGGGCTACCTACCTATCTAGGTAGGTAGCCCGCTCCCGTTCAGCTCGCCGCGGCCGTGTCCTGGGCTGCCTTCTCGGCCGCGGCCTGGCGGGCGACGTCGACTTCGGCGGCGGTGCGGTGTCCCTGGATGTCGGAGTAGGCGACTTTGTAGGGGCGGGTTCCGTCGTTCCAGTCGAGCGCGACGGTCACGCTCTTGGGGTTCACGCGGGTCACGACGTGCCAGCCGAACCGGTGCTTGATCATGTCGCCCTTGGCGATCGTGTCGCGGCTGTGGATCGTCACCTGTCCCGCGGCGGCCTGCGCCTCGCGGACGTCCGACCAGTAGTCGCGCTGGTCCTCGAGCTGCGCGCGCTGGGTGAGCAGTCGCTCCCGGTAAGCGCCGGTCGCGGGGGCGGTCGTCCCGATGTAGCCGCCGCCGAAGTTGTGCGAGCTGCCCTCGATCTTCCGCGTGCAGGCGCGAATGTCGGTGTCGAGGCGGTCGATGCGGCGGGCGACCATTCCGGGGGCGTAGCGGTGTTCGGTGGTGTGGGCGGCGACGTCCGCGCGGACGCGGGCGCGGGTAGCCTCGCGGTCGGCCTCGACGCTGCGGCCCATCGCGTTGTGCGCCTTCTCAATCGCGTTACGGTGCCGCGTCTCGGAGTGGTGGCCGATCTTGATCGGCTCGCCACCCTCCGGGAGCCGATCGAACGCGCGGCGCGCGGCCGCGTCGGCGGTGTCGGCGTCCGCGCTGCGGCGGTCGGCCTTCGCGTCGAGCGCGTCGACCCGGGCAGCCTGGCGCTCGAGGGTCGCCGCCTCCGCCTCGATGGCCGGGCGGAACGTCTCTTCGGCCTCGATGATGACCTCGTGTCCCGCGTCGCGCAGGGCGGTCGCGGCACGGTTGATGGTCCACCACTTCGGCAGGCGGTCCCGGGACTGCGGGACGTACCAGGCGCCAATGGAGAGGCCCCAGCGCCAGCCGGACGCCTTCAGGATCTCGGCGTTGCCGTCGCCGCGGCTGGTGCCCTCGATGAGGGTTCCGGCTTCGGGGGTGTGGGTGATGGTGAGCATGTCGGTTCTCCTTCTCGTCTCGGGGGTCAGTCGTTGTCGCGGTAGTCGGCGGGCGTCTCGCTGCGGTCGTGCAGCGCGTACGCGGCCGGGTACAGGTCGAGCGCTCGCGCGACGTCGACCGGAACGACGACGTAGGCGCCGGAGGCCATGTAGCCGACGCGATCCGCGGGCACCGGGTCGACGGGCTCGAAGTGCTGCAACGTCACCCCGGGAAGTCCCGCGCGGCCCTCGCGGGTGACCAGGTGCACGGCCGGGGTCTGCTCGGTCACCGGGTCACGGCCACCGGCGCCGACGATGACCACCTGACGGGCGGTCCGGCTGATCCCGTCCGCTCCGGGTCCGTGGTACTCGCTCGTGATGACCTCGGTACGGGTGCCGCGCTGCTGACTCATGGTGTGTCTCCCTCTGGCTGATCGTTTTTCTTTGCCTCTCCGGCGGGGAAAACCGTTTGAGTGGAGGCGGCGCAGTGACGCCGATCCCGGGCGATGTGAGGGAGCGCAGCGACCGCGTTCGGGATCGGTGGCACGTAGCTGATGGAGCGAAATAGGTTGAGACCGCGGAGAGGTGAAGAAAATTGCAGGAACGGGCCGCGAAGCGGCCTCCGATCGGCGGCGCTCTGTCGCCGCTGCGCGAGTGCAGCTCGCGCCCCGTAGAAGAACTCCCAGATGGCGCGGCTGAAATTGTGCGCGTCCGTCAACACATGACGGCACTCGCTCACCGCCCCGTGATCCAGCCCGACGCCGACCTGACGCCGTGCGTCGACTTCAAGCACAGCATCATCGGCTGACCCGCACCTCGAGCACGTTCACGCGATGAGTTCCGCAAACAGCGACAGCCATTTCGACGCCAACGCGGGAGGCGCCGCCGATGTCCGCGCGTGGGTGGCAGCGCGTGAGGGGCTGATCGTCGAGACGATCGCCGTCGGAGCCGTGGGGTTGATCGGGGCAACTCGTCGGATCAGGGCCGAGGTCGCCCTCGCACTCGTGACTGAAGAAGCGCACACGACGGAAGCGACCTGACCGAGCTCGCACGCGACATCCTCACCCGACGTCCCCACGCCCCGACAGGAGTACTCGCGGAATTGCTCGGTGCACGGGACTCCGCAGTCCTCGCCGGCCTCCTCGAGGAACTCGCAGAGCCATCGAACACCACAAGCTCGGTCAGCTCTGCACCGAGCGCCTCACAAACGCCGTGGACGTAGAAGGGACCCCGGTCACCTAGGAGGCTTCGGAAGCCCTCGCTCTCCGGCTTCGACGACGAGGATGAGCGCGCACGGCCCCGCCGCTAGAGAAAGGCGGTCGTCGCTGACAATCCCCTCGTCTCGTCGCCGCCGCTTCAGCAGTGTGAAGGTATGAGGAAGCTGTACTACTCCAGCGGTCACGTGCTGGTCGCTGACGTCACCTGCAAGGCCGTTCTCCGCCGCAGCATCTGATTCACGCCTTCGGTCATGACGCCGTCGGTCGCCGCACACCCTCGAGCATGGCGGTCAGGGCAGTCATCGCGGCTGCGAGGTCCCGCTTGCGATCCGCAGAATGCGCGATCCACAGCGCCGCTTCGTTCAACGCGCCGGAGAGCAAAAGCGTGACAGCCCGTGGATCAACATCCGTCAGGGCTCCGGCCATGTGAAGAGCGACCACCGCTTCCTCGAGATGCCGCGCGGAGTTGACCTCGTCCAGATCGCGCCACCGTGACCAGCCGACCACCGCCGGACCGTCAACGAGCAGGATCTGGCGCGTGCCCTCTTCAGTGGCCACGTCGAGGAACGCCTCGCACCCCGCGAGTAGCTCGAGCCACCCGCGCTCAGACAACCCCTCCGCGGGGACCACGACCGCCTCTGCGGCGGCCGCCACTCGCTCTCCCACCTCCCACTGCACCTGCTCGAGCACTGCCTCGAACAGCTCGCTCTTACTCGCAAAGTGGTGGTAGAGCGCACCTTTGGTCACCCCGGCGTCGGCCACGATCTGCGACAACGACACCGCAGCGAAACCTTGCCGCGCGAAACGAGTGCGCGCGTGCGCGATGAGGGACTGCCGTGTCGCGTCTCCACGCTCGCTGCGCTGCATTCACACATCTTGACATACCGGCGGTATGCCTCGTACCGTCAGAACATACCGATGGTATGTGCATGGAGGAGCGTTATGGAACTGCAGAGCCTGTACCCCGTCGTCGCGACCGACCGTGTGGCTGACGCCGCAGCCTTCTACGTTGAGCACCTCGGCTTCGTGCGGACGTTCTCGACCGATTGGTATGTGAGCCTTCGCCGGCCTGGCCCCCCGGACGTCGAACTCGCCTTCGTCGATGCCACCCATCTCACGATCCCGGACGGCTTCCGCCACCCGGTGCGCGGGCTGCTCATCAACATGGAGGTCGACGACGTCGACGCCGAGTGGCAACGCCTCGTCATCGAGGGCGGACTCGAGCCCCGGCTCGCGATTCGGTCCGAGCCTTTCGGTCAGCGGCACTTCATCCTCGCCGACCCTGCAGGCGTTCTCATCGACCTCATTACTGAGATCCCGCCTGCCGACGACTACGCCGAAGCCTTCGCAATTGAAGCAGGCACCATCCAGAGACCCTCAGCTCTGTTAGGGCCTCAGAGACGAGCGCATTGAGCTACAGCAAATGCGTAAGGTTCACGCTGGGGGATGAACGACCTCGCCATCGGGCAGCAAGGCGAGACCGTTGCCCCCGATCGTGTGGTGCAGCCGCGTCGGTCGGGATTCCTCGCGGAGTACGCAGCTCGTCCGCCAGTATCACCTACCCGTCGACGCCGCTGGATCACCGACCGCGAAGTCGAGGTGCAACCGCTCGCGGACGGGCCTTTGGGAGCGAGTCACTCGAGGATGGTCGCCGACTCGTTCAAGAGTGATCTTCACACCTGCGGGTCCCTGGATTGCGACTCACGCCGGTTGTCGCCCACAGGTTTGACGCGTCCGCAGGCCTACGACTGCAGTTAGATCACCCGGGCCTGACCGACGAAGGCTCCGTCACCGGGACCCCGCGAGCTCCTCCTTGGAGGCGTTCTCCTGAATGATCACGGGCGAGGCGTGGATGCAGACGATACGGAGGGTGCCGGGGCCGGTGTTCGTGAAGGCATGCCAGACGTCGGCGCGGACGACTGCGCTGTCGCCGGCGAGTGCGATGAACGTCTCGGCGCCGACGCGAATGGTCGCCTCGCCTTCGAGGACGGTCCAAGTCTCGGTGTACGGGTGACGGTGCAGTCCTGGTCCCTGTCCGGGGTCATTGGTGACGAGAAAGAAGGAGACGGCGGATCCGAACGCGATTCCCTCGAAGCGCAGCGTCCGGGAATCGCTGACGCGAATGTCCTCGGCGTTGATGATGACGGTCATGACGTCTCCCTTCGATTCGTTCGAGCATGGAGCGGGCGTCGGCTACGCCGTTAGCCTTTCGGTGTGCGTCGAAAGCGGGTGGAGTTCCGGTTGGCGTCGGACGACGTCTCGGCAATCCGGTTCGGGGTCTCCCCGGGGTACGAGTTGTGCCATGCGGTTCGCGTCCTCGCCTCCCCGCAGGCGCACCCTCTTCAGTGGGGGTGGTTGCGCGGCGCACGCAGACGCGTGCCGAGTGCTGCGTTCGATTTTCTGCGGCTCGTGATCGGTGACGACGGGTACCTGCCGGATTTCCTCACGTCGACGCCGAGATGGGATCTCACCCCGGAGCAGGAGCATCAGCGATTGACCGAAGCGGATCTTCGCCCGATGGTTGTGGATCTCGGCAAGCGGGCCGATCGGGCTACGGGGTCCCAGCGTGACGCGCTCCTCACGCTTCGAGACGACCCGGAGCGCACCCGCGTCCTCGTGAGCGACGCGTGGCGGGAGCTGTGGGAGGCGGTGCTGGCACCGCACTGGCCCGTGATCCAGCAGATCCTGAGCGCTGACATCGCTGCCCGATCACGCCGGACGAGCAGCGACGGCATCGGTGCGATGGTGAACGCCATCGATGACGCGATCAACTGGAAGCCGGACGCGGTCGTCGTCGAACTCGCCCGGCACGACGAGGTGCTCGACTGCCGAGGAAGCGGTCTGGTGCTCGTACCCTCGGTCATGTCCCGCCGCTGCGCGGCGCTGACCGAGCTCCCAGCCCACCCGACCCTGTTCTACCCGGCTCTCGGTGTGACGGAGTCGTGGACGAGCTCCGCCGCGGACACCGCGAGCTCGGTGATCGCCCTTCTCGGCGAGGGACGCGCGCGCATCCTTCTCAGCCTTCACACGCCGCTGTCCACCTCGGAAGCCGCGGCGGCCGCGGGCCTCGCGATCTCCACCGCGTCGCACCACCTGAGCGTCCTCCGCGCGGCACACCTCATCAGCTCTCGCCGAGAGGGCTCCTCCGTCGTCCACGACCGGACTCCGCTCGGAGAAGCGCTCGTGAACGGCGCCTCCTGAACGCGCTGCCCCGGCACCCATGCAGTAGCCGGGTTCCGCGGGATCCGCGTTTCGAGCGAGATCGAAAGGCTGTGCTCTTTGGTGCCGTGCCGGAAGTCTGGGCGCGTCGCTCGCCGCGACTCTCCTGAACACTCCGCACCATCAAACAAAGGGAATCGACATGACCGAGTACTTCCTGACCGTGCCGCACGACACCGCCGACGAGCCCACCATGGAGTCGATGCAGGACCTCGACCCTGCGTTCCTCGAGCAGATGATGACGGCCGTCGACGCCTTCAACTCCGCCCTCAAGGAGTCCGGTGCCTTCCGCTACGCCGGCGGCCTGCAGCCGCCGAGCACCGCGAAGACCGTCCACATCGAGGAGAAGACGACCCGAGTGCTCGAGGAGCCCTTCGTCGCAGCACCGTCGTACGTGGGCGGTTTCTGGATCATCGAAGCCGACGACGAGGCCACAGCGACCGCCTGGGCGGAGCAGGCCGCGCGAGCCCTCGGCAGCCGCATCGAAGTGCGCGCCCTCCAGGAGGAGCTGTCCGAGGACTGACCGGGCATGCGCCGGAAGCGCGACGTGGCGCGTCCTGCCCTCGACAGCCACTCGAGGGGAGGCCGCGTCACGCCGCGTTCACCCCGCACTCGTAGCCTCCACGCATGTCCGAGAGCATAGGCGGCAGAACGCATGCACACCGGCGAGCACGTCGAAGGGCTGCGCTCCTGGTCGGCCTGCTCATCGCGCTGATCGTCGCTGGCGCGGCGCTCTGGCAACGCGCCAACCCCTTCGTCATCGAGACCGCAATCGAGATCGAGGCCCCACCGGAAGTGGTTTGGGACGTCTTGACCGACTTCGAGGCGTACCCGGAGTGGAACCCCTCGCTTGTCGGCATGACCGGCGCCCTCGAGCCGGGCAGCACGCTCCGATTCGCCACCGATGCGACCGACGAGGCCCTCGTCTTCGAACCCGTGGTGCGCGAAGTCAGAAGGTATGAGCACCTGCGGTGGGAGGGCACCCTCCTGATCACCGGGCTCTTCGACGGTGAGCACAGTTTCACCCTTGAACCGACAGCGGCAGGTCACACCCTCCTCACCCAGGCAGAGTTTTTCCGAGGAGTTACCGTACCCTTCCTCACCCGGTGGCTCACCGACAACACAAAGCCCGACTTCATCGCGATGAACGAAGCACTCAAGACACGCAGTGAAGACTCGGCAGGCCACTAGCGTCCGTCGCTTCACATATGTCAGTCGTCCCGAATCGAGGAACTGCTCAAGAGCGCCCATCGCTCGATGAGCGCCGACATGCCTCCAGGATTCCGGAGGCGATTCCACAAGGCAACGGATACGGGCGTGCCGCGACTCTCGCCCGAGGCGTCCTTCTGGTGAGCGGTCGGCCATGCCTCACGAAACGCCGAGTGGACATCAGAACGCGCGGTCAAGTTGCGCCCGGTAGTCGCGTTCGTACTGAGATGCCGAGGAGGCGTCGGCAGCTGCCGCCGCGACCTTCGTCCAACTCGCACCGCTGCCTTCAGTCTCTTGACACTGTCGTCGACCCATCATCATCATCTCAATGACGCTCGGTGGCGGCGTGCCACCGACATCCGCAGAGAAAGGGCGCACCGATGCCCACCACGATCTTCGTCAACCTGGCCGTCACCGATCTCGCCCGGTCCCGGGCGTTCTTCGAATCGCTCGGGTACTCCATCAACGAGGGCTTCAGCGACGAGAACGCCGTCAGCGTGGTGATCAGCGACACGATCACCGCGATGCTGCTCACGCGGGAGTTCTTCGCCGAGTTCACCAGCAAGCCGATCATCGACGCCACCACCTCGACCGAGGTGCAGCTCGCCCTCAGCGCCGAGAGCAAGGACGAGGTCGACGCCGTTCACGAGAAGGCCCTCGCCGCGGGCGCGACGCCCGCCGGCGAGCAGGACCACGGCTTCATGTACTCGAAGAGCTTCGACGACCCGGACGGCCACCACTGGGACTTCGTCTGGATGGACCCGGCCGCCGCAGCCGGCGGTGCGCCGGAGCTCAGCATCGACGAGATCCGGGGGAACACGACGCACAGCTGAGTCGCTTCCCATGGCTGACTCGTCGTCGAGACCACCCCGAAAAGAACCGTGGGCCGTCGGCTAGGAGTCAATTCGGCCGTGGCTATTTGTCCCGATATTCAGCACAGCGTCCGCAGGAATGGAGGCGACGATGGCAGCCGATGAAAGTACTTCCCGGCTTGTGATTCTCGGACCGCGCGATTTCCATGCGGCGTCAGGAGTAGCGGATTGGCGGGTGCTGTTCTGGGGAGCTCACTGCTTCTACCGCACCACCTCTTTCGCGGAGGCCGCCGCCTTCGTCGTTGGCATCGCGGAGGTAGCGGAGCGCCTTGATCATGCTCCCGACATCGATATGCGCGCGGAAGGCGTCACTGTGCGTACCTGCAGCCGACCGGACGGAGCGTTGAGCGTCGCTGACGTCGATCTGGCCGCCGCGGTCAGTGTCGTCGCGCATCGACTCGGCCTCACGTCCGACCCGAGCATGCTGCAGGTCGTGGGGATCGCCGTGGCCCAAGACGCCGGCATCGATACGCGACCGTTCTGGGAGGCAGCCTTCGGCTATGAGCGCGTCGGGGAAGAAGACCTTCTCGACCCGTTGCGACGCGGACCACATCTCTGGTTCCACGAGCTGCGCACCCCGCGCCCGGGCCGAGGACGCACCCACATCGACGTCTCGGTGCCCGCCGACGAGGCCGAAAAGCGCGTGCAGGCTGCTGTTACCGCCGGCGGCCGCATCGTGGACGCCAGCGAAGCCCCCAAGTGGTGGACCCTCGCCTCACCCGACAACCACGGCATCGACATCGCCGGATGGGCCGATTGGGACGGCTAAAGCCCAGCTGAGTTCCGTCTGTTCGGGGCAAAAACGGTCAGGTCAGACCTGATCCGACTGCCAAGTCGGTCAGCGCAAGCTTCGGAAAAAGGCGCGCACGTCCTCCAGCCACACCTCGGGCGCTTCCAGAGCCATGAAGTGTCCGCCGCGCTCGGTCTCCGTCCAGCGCACGATCCGGTTCTCCCGCTCCGCGTACCGGCGAATGGCCACGTCCTGCGTCAGGGAGACGAGGACGGCCGTCGGCACACCCGAGACCGATTTCGTCCATGCTTCCGGATTGTGCATCGTCTCCCAGTACAGATTCGCGGAGGATCCGGCGGTTCCCGTGAACCAGTAGATGCTTGCGTCAGCGAGCAGCGTCGGCAGAAATGCCGGGTCCTTGGTGAGGACGTGGTGCGGGTCGGACCACTCTGCGAACTTCTCGGCGATCCACGCGAGTTGACCGGCTGGCGAATCGGTCAGCGCGTACGCGAGGGTCTGCGGGCGGGTCTGCTGTTGTTCCCGGTAGCCGCTCATCTCGGCGAGGAAGTGCTGCTGCCGCTGCACCCGCTCCTTCTCCGCCTCGGTCAGTTCGTCGGGGTTGTCGTCGGGGCCGGGGAAGTTGACGAGGGCGTTCACGTGCACGCCGATCACGGCGTCCGGGTGAGCTCGAGCGCATTGCGGCCCGATGAACGCGCCGGCGTCGCCTCCCTGCACTGCAAACCGTTCGTAGCCGAGCGTGAACATGAGGTCGCCGAGCGCGTCACCCATGCGCAGATCGGTCCAGCCCTCGCCCGCGAGAGGACTCGAGAATCCGTGTCCGGGGAGGGACGGGATGACGACGTGGAAGGCGTCCGCCGCGTCACCTCCGTGCGCGGTCGGGTTCACGAGGGGCCCGATCAGGTCCACGAACTCGAGGAAGGAGCCCGGCCAGCCGTGCAGCAGCAGCAACGGCGTCGCCTCGTCGTGCTTCGATGTCACGTGGATCGCGTGGACGCGCTGCCCATCGATCTCCGTGACGATCTGCGGGAACGCGTTGAGACGATCCTGCGTCATCGACCAGTCCTGCTCCTGCCATGCCTGGACAGCAGTCCTCAACCACGACGCAGGCACTCCCTTGGCCCACTCCTCGCCGGGGAGCTGCTCGGCGAAACGCCTTCGTCGAAGACGGTCGATCAGATCCTCGACCTCGACCGGCGTCACATCGATGCGGAACGGCTGCACTTCGGACATTGCGCTCTCCTCACGATCAAGCCTGCCCACCTACGATCTCCCCGCCCGGACTCGAACCGCAATCCATTCACCAAGACGTCATCGACTGGATTCGAGAATCGCGAACGTTCGGGCGGCGCTGCGTTTCCCGCGACTGATCAGAGAAGCACGTCAACGCCAGCGCCTCTTCTCTGCGCGGTGCTGATGGTGGGGAGATCGTCGGCTGCTGCTCACACCGCCGAAACGTGCACGCCGCACACTCGATTCAGACGCCGAACCACCTGGACGGAAGGGTCGACGAGACCGATGACTCTGCACCTGACCCGCACTCACCAGAACCGGTGGATCGCCCGACGACCGCGCAGCCGCTCCATCGCCGGAATCATCACTCTCCTCAATCCCGGCCAAGTTCCGCCCGTGTTCCGCGCCGAAGCGCGCACCCCCTTCACCGACGAACGACGACTCCTGCAGGACTCCAACACCCTCGAGATCGCGTTCGCGCGCACCATCGCCTCCCACATCCGCGCAACCGAACCGGCCTCGTTCATCGACGAGAGAGCGGACGTCGACGACACGGAGCAAGTCGCCTAACAGCAGCGCCCGAGCACCAGGTCCTCGACCGACGCCGTCGTCGACGGTGATCGAAGCGGCTACCACCTCAACTGCTCAGAACACAGGTCATCCCGCACGGATTACTCGTTCCAGGTGACGGAGAACTCGTCCCGGCCGCCCGGATCAAGGAACAGCTCGAGCGCACTCATCGCCTTCGGCGCGTCCTCCGCGGAGAACAGCGCGATCCGCAGGCTCAACCCAAAGCGATCTTCCGTCACCACGACCGGACCGAGACCGGGAATGACGACCACGAATCCGCCCTTCGGCCGTGGACGGCGTTCCCCTGCCAACAGACGACGCCGAAGGTTCCGCACACCCAACGCCGGCTTGCGCGACCGCACCCGCGCGATGAGAACAATCGGCTGAGACATCACCCCTCCCTACCCGTCGATGGCCTGGACACCGTCGTGACCGCACGGTTGCCGTCAGCACTACACACAACACCACCGGTTCCCCGACGACGAGAACGTGGTCACTTCCTCAAACGCCGTTAACCTTTCTGGCTCAGCCTGGACACATGACTACTGACCTCGATGCTGACCAGGTCGTCCGCGATGCGACCGCCGCCGTGCGTAAGAAATTCCCTGATCGCTCCGAGAGCGATATCGAGGCCATCGTGCGGGAGGAGCTGAGCAAGCTCCTGGACCGGCCCGTGCAGGACTACCTTTCCGTCCTCACAGAACGCGCGGCGAAGCAGCGACTCAAGCACGACACATCAACGACCTGACCATGCGAGCCGAGACGCTATGTCGCCTCGACGTTTTTGCCGCCGTCGTGGCAAGCGGCGCCGCATCCCTCATGCTGTCGTCCTGCGCGATGGGGTGCGACGAAGTCGGCTACCGCAACGAGCTGCGCGTGACCGTGACCGGCGAGAATCGCGACAACGTCACTGACGTGCGGCTCTGCGCTGACGGTATTTGCGCCTACCACTCGCAGGAGGCCGCCCCCTCGACAGGACGCTCCTACTGGGTCACTCACGCCGTCTCCGACCTGTGGACCTACGACTTTGGAGACCACCATCCCATTCCGTGCAACTGACCCTCCTCGACGACACCGGCCACACTCTTGACGAGCAGGAGCACGCGATCGACTGGACCCTCACCGACGAACCCAACGGTCCCGGATGCGGCTGGCGCGCAGACCCCTACGACCTCACGATCAGCATTTGAAGGGATCCGGAGGGCGACTTGCACGGCACCGGTGACAAGACAAGGGCGCCGGCACGTCATGGTCTTCAACAATTTAAGGCGTGGGCGCCGCCGCTCAACACTCAGCATGTCGACGGCCTCGCCCCTCGCCCAGTCATCACTAGATTCATTCTCAGGACGATGGGCGCGATGAGTTCACAGGCTGGCCCTTCCCGTGCTGGTGGGAGGACCTTGGCGCGGCGTAGCATCCGGTCAACTTGTCTCACCGAGAAGGAGGCCGTCAGTGTCGCGCCACACGCTCGAGCTGCCAGAAGTCGATCTCGTCTATGACGTCCACGGGCCATTACCCACATTGGACGGGCGTCCGCCTCTGGTCATGATCGGCCAGCCCATGGACGCCAGTGGCTTCAGCGCGCAGGTCGCTCTGTTCGATGACCGCACCGTCGTGACCTACGACCCGCGCGGCCTTGGACGAAGCGAACGCAAGGACGGCGGAGTCACTAACGAGCCGGACACCCAAGCTGAGGACGTTCATGCGCTCATTCAAGCTCTCGGCGCCGGCGCGGTGGATCTGTTCGCCAGCAGCGGTGGCGCGGTCGGCGCGCTCGCGCTGGTCACGGCGTACCCGCACGACGTGGCGACTCTCATCGCGCACGAACCTCCGATCGACTGCGTCCTGCCAGATGCAGAAACCGTCCAAGCCGCCCGGGAGGCTTACACCCGGGTGTACCAGGACAAAGGTTTCGGTGCTGGCATGGCCGCGTTCATCGCGATGACCTCCTGGGAAGGTGACATCACCGAGGAGTACCTCGCCCAGCCCGCACCGGACCCGGCCACGTTCGGTCTGCCGACCGAAGACGACGGCGCGCGGGAGGACCCCCTGCTCTCCAAGCGGTCCTGGGCTGTGCCCCACTATCAGCCAGACATTGATGCATTGAAGGCGGCCCCGACCAGGATCGTGATCGCAGTCGGAGAGGAATCCTTGAAGGTCTACACCGGCCGAACCGCCATCGCTCTGGCCGACCGACTCGGCCAGCAAGCCACCGTCTTCCCGAGCCACCACGGCGGATTCATGGGCGGCGAATTCGGCTATGCCGGCCAGCCTGAAGCGTTCGCCGCCAAACTCCGCGACGTACTCAACTAGCCCTAGCTCCTCCTCTGCGACGTATCCACGTTCAAGGCGCGTAGGCAAACTCCAGCGCACGTGCATTTGCAGAAGAGCCCACAGCGAGAGTTCGGCCGCGGCGTTCAACGCTTGAGCGAGTACTGGGCGATTTCGACTCCGGTGGTGGGGGTGACGCTTCGCTTCAGCACCAGACCGGTTCGATCGGAGTTGCCGAATAGGTGCTGCCCACAGAGCAGGTCGTCCGCGACGCGAGTTGATTGAGGGCGCGCGAGGGAGTGAACCTGCGGACGATTGGCTCGAGGATTATTCGACGCGGGTGGCGACTCGATCGCAGAGAGTCGTCCACTCGCCGTTGGGCTTGAATTCCCAATGGTGATTCTGAGTGCGGCCATCGTCACTGAAAGTGATCGTGGCGCGTTCGGTAGCTCCGGTGAAGGTCCAGCTCGCACCGTCGCAGGTCACAAGGTACTCCCGAGCAAATCCGTGGTTCTCGATGCTCCACGAGAAGTAGGTGCCTCGCTCCGCGTCCCAGCCGAGGAAGCTCAGAGTGTCAAACGGGCCGTTCGCCCGTTCGTCCTGCACGACGAACTGCTCGCCCGAGTGCCAGCGGGCCGAGTGCACACTTCGCCACTCGGCACCATCAAGGTCCGCACCATAGGCCGTTCCCGTGGCACTCCAGTCTCCGACGAAAATGGCCAGCGCCTCATGCCCATCAGTCATGCCCCTCATCCTGCTCCGCGTCGAAAGCGAGGACAAGATGTCGGTTTCGCACCTCCGGGCTCAGCGCCGATCGGCGTTGGTGCGCCCTCACAGCAACGCTGCAGGCGGACCCAACCGGCAAAGCCGCCGACTCGGCGATGCCACGGACCTCGCCGAACAGTGCCGGCGCTCGTGCTTGCCCTCGCCGTGCCGTCGCTCCGGTGGCTGCTGGTCCTTCGGAACCGTAGCCGTCGACGGTGGACTAGACGCCCCAGACGTAGTCGGCCGTCACGCGCCGCTGACGTCGTAGCGGAGCCGCACGAGCTCGGACCCGGCGAGTGCCGTGGCATCGAGGAGCTTGAGGCCGGGGTGCGGTAATCCGGAATAGAGGGAGGAGCCGCCGCCGACGAGTCCGGCTCCGACGAGGACGATCAGCTCGTCGACGAGACCCTGCTCGAGGAGCGGGTTCCAGGTCGTTCCGCTGCCGAACATCAGGAGGTCGCGGTCTCCGGATGCCTTGAGTGCACGGATCTCGATAGCCGCGTCCTCTCGCCGGACGATTCTGGTGGTGGCGGCCCAGGGAGCGTCGGGATCACGGGTGAGGGTGTCGCTGATGACGAGGGAGTCGAGTGTGGTGACGAGGTGGGCAGTTTCGCGGTCGCGGTCGTTCGCAGAATCGTCGGCTACAAGGGCGCTCCAGGTGTTCCAGTTGTTCCGGAACCAGCGGCTCCCATAGACGAGGGTGCCCGCCTGCCTCAGCATCTGGAGGTTGTGGTCGTTGAACGCGTCCTCGAACGGAAGGGTCGAGAGGTCGTGCTCGGGTCCCTCGTAGTAGCCGTCGAGGGAGGTGAGGACGGAGACGACGAGTCTGCTCATATCCCGACGCTAGCGAGTATGCCCTGTCTGGTTCCAGTACCCGAGGTCAGCATGAATGTGCCTGCTCGTGATCAGGAGCGGCGGAAGTCGTCGTTGTCGGCGAGAAGTGTGCTCATTCGGAGGACGAGCTCGGCCAGCCGGGCGTCGACGTCGTCGTACCCGTCCGCGAGGTCCTGCAAGGAGTACGCCGCGGAGGGTCGCCGGCGCATGGCTAGTTGGTTCTCGGTAGGGAGTTGCCCAGCTTGTTGACGGTGCGCGGTGATGGCGGACATTGCCCTCGTGCTGAGTGACTGGTGTGGGGCGAGCCATCCGTGCTGGTCGATGGCGGGGAGCAGAGTCGGTGCTGCTCTCCAGTCTTCAGACAGAGCAGTGGCGCAATCGTGCTCGTCATCGCGGTGAAGGGTGGGGTCGAGGATCTCGTGGACGGTGTAGCGGAATCCCAGCGCCGCCGGCCCCAGAACGCGCAGCCACCGGGTAGTCACGCATCGCCAGCATGCCGCCGACTCATCCGCCCGAGGAATCACGATGCCCGTGATGGTGAGCACGGGCGTCAGTGTGATGTCGGCCTCGGTGACGGTGCGGGCCGAGTGTCGGGTCCGGTGAAGTTGATCCAGGAGCAGAAGCAGGAACCCGTCGCGGCGGCCCACCAGCCCCGCCGGGTACCGCGTGACCGGAAGCGCTCGCAGCGCGTCGGTGGCGCTGACCCAGCCGGCGCCGACCCGGACGGGTCTGGCAGGTTCGGTCGGCGCGACCGGGAAAGGCGCGCCAAGGAGGGAGTGACCAGCGCGAAGGGCGCTCACCCGTGCGGTCGCGGTGGAGGGTGCTGCAGGAACCGCGGCGAAGAACCGACCCAACTGCGTCAAAGTTGCCGGAACTGCCGGCACGTCCACGGCGGCGCACCAGTCCGCAAAGAGCCGCCAGTGCGGTCGGTACGAGGCGGGAAGCTGCTCGAGAACGTCGTTCATGGTCGCGAGCTGGCGGTGGGTGGTCATAGGCCGAGGGTGGTGACGGCGTTGCCGGTGAGGGGGTCGCGTTCGCGTGCGTAGATCTCCACGGTCGCCGCTAAGCGGTGCCCGGTCTGACGCATCACCGCATGCGTCGTCGCCCCCTGACGCAAGGCCTCGGTGACGAACCCGGCGCGCAACGAGTGCGCGCTGTACCGGACCGGATCGAACCCGACCGCGGTGACGCGACGTTTGACGATCAAGTTCACCGACTGCGCGGCCAACGGGTTCTCGGTGGGCAGGCCGCTCTTGTGCATCCTTCGCAGCAACGGAGCCTGCCCTGGCAGGGTTGGGAGGGTACTGCGGCAGACGTGCGCCGCCGGGTCATCGGTGAACAGCACCCGCATGACGGCGCTGCGCCCCTCCCCCGCTGCTGCCAGGATTCGCAGCCACCGCATCCACGCGCAGGGCCCACAGGTGAGCGGTTCCCGCCCGTACGGGACCGCTTTGACCAGGCCCTTTCCGACCTGGTCGGTCTTCGAGCGCCGCACCCGCACATGCAGGCCGTCCTGCCGATGCCGCACGACATCCTCCAGGCGCAGCTCGGTGAGCTCACTGCGCCGGAACGCACCCGCCCAGCCAAGCAAGATCAGCAGCCGGTCCCGCACCCCCGTGACCCCATCGGGCCAAACGGTGACGTCGATGCGGTCCAGGACCGCTTGGATATCGCTGAGCAGCAGGGGGTCCGCTTGCCGGGTAGGGCGTTGGCGGTCGCGGCGGATGCCCTGCAGAGTCCGCGTAACGAGAGCGCTGTGTCCGGGGAGAGGCAGGTTCTGCTCCGCGTGGGCGGCATTGATCGCAGCCAGAGCGCGCGCAAGCGTCGACGGGGCATAGCGCCACTCCCCCGCCGTGTTCAGGATCCCGGCGCGATCGGCGAGGTACTCAGCCACCGTCTCCGGCGACGCCGGCAGATGCGGCCGCCCCGCCGCTGAACACCAGGCCACAAACGAACGCAGGTCCCCTTGGTAGGCGCGTCGGGTATTTCCGGCGATCGACGCCTCCCCCAGCTGCACGACCGCGGGCGACACCGGGACGAGAGTCGACACCGATGCGGCGATATCCCGTCCGGGACCGTCCTCGAACTCACGCATCAGGACGCCCGAGGTGCGCCGAGGATCTGGCAAGCCCGGCACACACTATCGCGGGCAGCCGCATCAGCGGCACCCTGCGGACACGCGCCCCGATTGCGGTGCGGCACGCGCCCGTCGGCGACCTGCTCCAGCAGCCGGACGCGATCAACTAGACGCGGCACCGGACTGCGCAGGAGCGCCGTCACTCGCAGCAACACACCCCAGGACGGGACCTGCTCCGCGTCGAACCACTCGGCCGTGCGCACCTCGTGGACTTCGAGCGCGATCGCCTCGAGATCCAGCGGTGCGGCCAACAGGTCCTCGAAGGGTCCGTCGAGCTGATCCCCGAGTTTCACGCCCGCCTCCTCGCCCTTGAAACCGGCCCGATCATCGCCGAGCGCTCATCTCAGCCTAGTAGCGGTAATCGCATTTATCGATGGTATGAAACGTCTGGGTTGAGGTGACATTTTTGGCTGCCATAACTACCTCTCGGCAGGTAGATCCCGCTTGTTGTGGTTCGTCGATGTCTTCCGCTCAGAGAGGCCAGCCCACCAGGCCACCGGCGATCCCGTGCAAGAGTGGATGGCGGACCACGGATCGGTCATCGGGTCGGCGGAGTGATTCGAGGTTGACGACGCCCGCTGATCCGATAGTCCTAGGAGCACCGACTCGAGCCCTTGGCGGCGGAGGAATAGCGAACGCGAAAATTACGCCATGACGTAATTATTTATTAAGCCGATCGCGGATGGCTTCGTCAAGGAAGTCGACCACCGTCATGCCGTTCTGCTGCAGGTACGTGTCGAGGCGATCACGCAGTGCGATCTCGACCTTGGACGAGAACGGCTCCATCCGTCTCTTGGACCGAGGGCGTCCGGGTCCAGGGCGGCGGGCGGTCACCTCCTCCGCTTCGACGGGCGGTACCGACGCCGGCACCGGCGTCTCCACCGCCGAGGGGCGGGCGGGCGACAGGGTCTCGAGGACGGACGCGACCGGAGCCTTTGCGACCGAAGATTTACGCTGGATGCTGCTCATTTCGCTACTCCTTCAAGGTGACGAGCGTGCGCGACGAATCGCTCGGTGAGGATCGCCGGCCGACGGCCGCTCAGCTTGGTCAGCGGCACGCGGGCGCTGGCCGAGTCCTGCATGGCCGTCCACGTCGGCAAGTACGGCTCCACGAGGAGATCTCCGTACGCCGCGCGCAGCTCCTCAAGTTGGAACGAATGCTCGCTCGTCAGCGGGCTCGACGTCTTGTTGACGACGATGCCCGCGGTCTTCAGCGACGGATTGAGGTGAGGCATCGCCGTCACTTGACGGACGGTGTCGAGGAACTCCCCCACTCCGCGGACCGCGAACGACGTCGGCTCCGTGACCACGAGCACCTGAGTCGCAGCCAGCAGCCCGTTCACCGTCAGCCGCCCGAGCGCGGGCGGAAGGTCGATGAGGATGTGGTCGTACTCCGCGAGCTCGGGAGATTCCCACATGACCGTCTTCAGCCGCACCTCGGCGCCCATGAGCGACTCGGTCTCCATGCGGAACAGCGCTTCCGAGCTGCGCACCACGTCGATGCCCGTCCACGAGGACTTCGTGATCGCCTCGCCGATCGAGCCGGTCACTCCCCCGTAGAGCACATCGAACACATCGAGGTCACCTTCCGCCTCGAGCGCCGTCGACGCGTCGGCCTGAGGATCGAGATCGATCACCAGCACCTTCCGACGCATGAGCATGAGCCCTGTCGCGACACCGAGAACCTCAGCCGTCTTGCCGACGCCACCCTTACGGTTTCCGACTGCTGTGATGATGGCCACGGCGCCTCCCTTTCTGTCCGTCCATATTTCAATCTTACTGCACGTACGTCTTTACGTCTTGACGTAAATATTCTCGACAGAGCGGCGTGTGCCACCGTGTCGACCGCGACGCTAGATCCCGGCGTCAGTGCAATCTGCGACTCATCACGTTGAGCCGTACTTGAGTCGCCGGACGGTGGGCGTCCAGGGTTGTTGGTCCGTTCTCATCAGCTACAAATATTTACATAATGACGTATTTATTCTAAACTTGCGGTCCGGTTATCGGGTCTGGATTGGCTCCGCCAAAGCGCAACCCTACATCTGCTCAGGGCTCGTTACATACGTCTTTCCGTCATGACGTATTTATTTAAGCTAGACCGCTGGTGGATCTACCTCCAGAACCGACACCTCGATTAATTATTTACGTCATGATGTATTTATCTGCCACGTCCGCAGCATGGTGGCACAGTGGACAGCCAGGTCCACCAACGGTAGCGATGCAGGGACAGAACACAGCAATAAATATATCTGTCATGCCGTATTTATCCCGAGCGGCTCGATAATTACGTCAGGACGTATTCGTACGTACTCCGACCGTCCGCTTTGCTGCTTCGGCGGTCGGTCGCCCGAGCGGACTGCGGGGACGACACGAGCGTCACCGAGCATGCGCCGTTGCAAGCTCATCCCAGTGCGTTGTAGCGCGCGCTGAGAGCGCGTCTCGCTTCATCGACCACACCGGCCCTGTCCGGACACCGGCGCGGCCCAGCCCAATCGACGCGCGTCCATGTCGCTTGGTCACCGCGTCGATGGTCGCACCGAGGTTTTTGACGTCGAAGACCGGATCGAAGAAGTCGAGGTAAACGTGGGAGCCTTTGGGGGAGAGGTTGGTGAGGATCACGCCGGCTCGCACGTAACGGGCTCCTTCGCGGAGTCGAGGTCCTAACGTGCCGATCGCGGCCTTGACGATCGCTACGGGGTCGTCGGTCGGGACGGGGAAGCCGGCGAGTCCGCCGGCGGATTCGTAGGGCGCGTTGACGAAGGGAGATGTTGACGCGAAGACGCTCATGGTTTTGGTGACGGAGCCCTGCGCGCGGAGTCGGTGTGCGGCGCGTTGCGCGTAGACGGACAGCACCTGCTCCATGTCCGCGATCGTCGTGACGGGTGTGGCGAAGGAGCGGGAGAAGATCAGCTGGTCGCGGACTGTGCGGGCGGCCTCGAGGGGATGCAGTCGATGCCGCGCAGCTCGTACACGGAGCGCTGCAGGACGACGGAGAACTTCTTCCGGATGAGGGCGGGGTCTGCGTCGCGCAGGTCGCGGATCGTGTGAATGCTCAGTTCCGCGAGTCGCTTGCCGGTGCGGCCGGCGACACCCCATAGCTCGGTGACGTGCTGGGAGGCCATGAGTGCGTCGAGCTGCTCGGGGGTGTACCAGTCGGTGTCGCAGACTCCGCCGAGACGCGGGTGCCTTTTCGCGCCGCCCTTGTTGACGAACTTCGCGAGGGTCTTGCTCGGCCCGAATCCGACGCAGACGGGCAGGCCGATGTTCTTGGTGACGGCGGAGCGCATCGCGCGGCCGATCTTCGCCCGCTCGGCGACGTCTCCGTTGACGCCGAGGAAGGATTCGTCGATCGAGTACACCTCTTGCCAGGCGGAGTAGCGGCCGAGGAGTTCCATCACGCGGGCGGACAGCTCGCCGTACAGCTCGTAGTTGCTGGAGCGGGCGATGATCTCCGGGAGGCGGCGGGCGCGGATGAGGGGTTCGATCTTGAACCAGGGTGTGCCGTTCTCGATGCCGAGCTGTTTCGCCTCGTCGGAGCGGGCGACGACGCAGCCGTCGTTGTTCGAGAGGACGACGACGGGTCGGCCGTGGAGTTTCGGGTCGAAGAGCCGCTCGCAGGAGACGTAGAAGGAGTTGACGTCGACCAGGCCGATGCGCTGTTCAGAGCGCACGGTGGAGGTGGTGCAGGCAGACGGTGACGACGCCCCACACTTGGAGGTCGCTGAGCTCCGGGACGAGGATCGGCGGGTAGTCGGGGTTCTCGGCGCGGAGGATCACGCCGCTGACGGTGAGCTCGAGGCGTTTGACGGTGAGTTCGCCGTCGAGGATCGCGATGACGACGTTGCCGTGCTTGGGTGTGAGGGAGCGGTCGACGACGAGCTCGTCGCCGTCGCTGATGCCTGCGCCGATCATGCTCTCGCCGGAAACGCGGACGATGAAGGTGGACGTCTTGTCGCGGATGAGGTGGTTGTTGAGGTCGAGTGAGCCGTCGAAGTAGTCCTGGGCGGGGGAGGGGAAGCCGGCAGCGACCGCGTCACCGGCGACGAGGAACGCGAGTGTCACGACGCCCTGTGCCGGGATCGCGATGTTCTCAACGATCGTCACGCTCATCGGGATGCCTCCTCACATGCTCGAACGTATGTTCGATACAGTCCGAGTGTAAGTCGGAGGTTCCGACACTGATCCTGCGAACGGTGATTCCGCGCGGTGGTGGGGGAGTGGTCGAGCACGGTCGGGGTAGGGGTGGGCGTCGCGGGTTAGGCGGCGGTGGAGGACCACCAGAGGGAGCCGGGGGCGAGCATGCCGGTGCGTCCCCAGTGGAGTGCTTCGCGGTGATCCCCTCGGCCGGCGGCGTCGCGGGGGTAAAGCGGCCAGACGCGCTCACCGGGGGAGGGGTTCTCGAAGAGGGGGCGGCTGGTGACGTGTCGACGTCGTGGGCGTTCCCTGGGTGTAGAGGAGCGGTGGGCGAGTTCGGCTTGCCACCAGGCCCAGACCTCGCGCTCGACGCTGTACCGGTGCGCTCGATCCTCCAGCAGACCGTCGACTCCGAGGGCTCGTGCTGCAGCGGTCCGGAGATCGCGAGCCGCTCGGCGCCATCCGTCGGTGTGCTTGACGATGAGGCGATGACTGCGGAGCCGTGACAGGTTCGTCGCTGCGGTGCGAGACCCGACGCCCAGGAGGCGGGCGGTGACCTCGACGGTGACGGAGGCTTCACGGCGCAGCAGTGCGTAGACCTTCCCGGCGAGGTGTCCGAGACCGGCGCGGGTGAAGAGGTCGTGGCGTGCGTCGGTCAGTTCGTGCTCGATCAGGTCGAGGAGGATCGCGCGTTCTGAAAACAGCTGTCCGGGGGGGCGGGGGTTATTGAGTGGTTGTGTCCGGATGGTTTCGTACCCTGTGGAAAATGTGCCGGTCAAGCGCCATTCGCTCGCGTTGCTGCCATCGGCGCGGGCGATGAGCTGCACGTAGCCGTCCTCGCGCAACGTCCGCAGCGCGCTGGCAGCAGTGGTGCGACCCAGGCCGGAGAGCAGCGCGAGATCGCGGACGGACGCAGCAACGGTGCGCTTGCCGGTGTGCAGGGTGAGGTAGGCGAGGGCGGTGAGGATCGTCCGCTCCGAGGTGGCGCGCTCGGTGCGGCCCCACCGGCCGGGATTCACCCGGAACCGGTCGAGGAGGTCGCCGACGGCCGCCACGATACCCTCGAGCTCGGTCAGGTCGCGGGGTTCGCGCTGCCCGGGGAGGACAGCGTGCAGGGCCGCGAACTGCAACGCCTTCTCCCACTGCCGGCCGAGCCGATCGGCCGCTTCCTCACGTGAGCGAGCTCGGCGGCCGCCGCGGCCGGTGTTCTTGGTCCGGTAGTGCTCCATGCCCGGCGCCGTGCGGGCGGCGTGCTCCACGTCGGTCAGCGTCCAACCCGCGTGCGCGGCAGAGAGCAGGCACATGAACGCCGTCCACGACGGGTTCGCGCCACCGCCGACGGTCGCCATGTGGGCGGTCCCCGCGGCGCTCAGGCCACGGTGGGTGCGGTGCTGCGCATCAGCATCGGCAGGGGCAGGGGCAGGGGCGAGCGAAAGCGATCGAACGGCGGGGTGCCTCGCTTCGAGAGCTTGTGTCACCGCGTGCAGCGACTCAGCGTCTACCACCGCGTCCAGCAGATCCTCTGCTTGCCCGCGGAGCAGCGTCGACGCGCTGCCGTCGCGGTGCGGGGACAGGGGCGGGCGCGCGGCTCCCGTTCGCGGGTTACGCAGCATGCCGTGATCCAAGGTGCGGAAGTTGGCTCGAGCAGCGACCGCCAGCCGTGCAACATCAGCTGCAGACGCGCCGCCGCGGACCGCGACCCACAGATGGCGGCCCCCCGTGCCCGAGGACTGGCAGACGACGTGCGGGACCTGGTGATCGTGCAGAACTGCGGAGAGCGCATCGCAGTCGTCCGCGGCCTGCTCCATGAGGTCGGAGTCGACGCCGTGCGAGTCCTTGCCGTCGAAGTCGAAGCAGAGCAGCCGGAAAACGCCGGCGTCGTCCGCGAGATAGATCGCCCAGGGAGTGCTCGGAGCGACGGGGGAGACCAGGAACGCCGCCGGGTAGGAGTTCTCACCCAGGCGCCCGTAGGCGTCGCGGCGCATCGTCCGGACGGTATCGCGCGGGCTCAGCCGACGTGACAACGACCACGCGTCGCCGTCGGTCGCCAACGGCACACCGCTGCGGCGCGCCGAAAGATCCGCCATTGAATCTTCCAGCCCGTGATGTATTCTTTCGGGCATAGAGAAGCCTCCCGCGAGGGCTGGTGACTTGATTAGCTCGAGATCCCGGTCTTTGGTCGGATGGGGGATCCTGAGCTACGAAACTTGGTGAGGCCCGCTTCGGCGGGCCTCCTTCGTTTAAGCGGCTGAGATCGGCAGCTCCTCTGCTTGAGGTCGCGGTGCCGCGACGCGGGGGAGCGCACCGTTCGCCTGGACTAGCTGGTGCAGGAACGTATCGAGGTAGTAGGCCACGGAGACCCCACTCGCTGCGGCAGCCGCATGCACCTCCGCACGCACCTCTGGGGTGACGCGCGCCTGAAGCAGCACGGTGGGAGCATTGTCCGCTCGCTTTGCACGACCCTTGATTGCGCTCATACGAGCATTCTTCTGAGCGAATGCATACATCTCAGGGAGGCGGACCGGCGAGTCCACGAACCGGCGGCTCGGAATTTCGGCGCCGCCAACTAGCGCCTCGACGAAGGTTCGAACGGCGTCGGTTGCTGCCACGACACGCCGACCATCGAAGGTCGGCGTTGATCGGCGCAGGGGCATGGGTATGATGCAGGACATAGAGAAACCTCCCGTGAGGGCTGGTGACTTGATTAGCTCGAACCCCGGGAGCCTGGCAGCAATGGGGGAGCGGGCTACGAAACTTGGTGAGGCCCGCTTCGGCGGGCCTCCTTCGTTTAAGCGGCCGTCGTGCGTTCCTCCTGTGGGATGGGCAGCTCGTTGCGGAGGTCGCGGCGAGGGCGGGGTGCGTACTCGGGCATGCCGAGGGACTCGGCCGCTAGAGCGGTGATGTACTCGCCGTAGCTCAGCCCAGCGGCTGTCGCGTTGGCCTTGATGACCTCGGCAAGAGGCACTGCGGGTTTCGCCATGATGGGGACTCGCTGTCCCTTGCTCGGTCTAGCCATGAGCGAAATCATCCTGCGGTTCCGTTAACGGAAACGTTAGGTCGACGGTGTGTCGCCAAGTCCGCGCGCCGCATCGGCGCTCCTGCGGTGATCTTCGAGTCGCCCATCGCCAAGAGGGTCACCAGCATGGTCATCTCCCTTCGCCTGGACGGACTTCGTCGTAACGAAGTTGCGGCGCAGCTTCATCCGCGCCTCGACTAACGTAAACGATACTACGCAAGAATTGTTAACAGTCATTTCGAAAGGTGAGCCCGATGCTGGCGATGGCGTTCGACACCGCCGTCATGTGCCGAGCGCCGTCCGAGGTGACTCTGTTGGTGAGGTAGGCGACGATGAGTCGACTGTCCGGGTCAGCCCAGGCGACGCAGACGTTGGATCCGTTGTGACCGAAGGCTCGCGGTCCGGCGACGGATCCGAGCGGCGGGTACAGGTTCGGGGTGCGTCCGCCGAGCTGGAAGCCATTCGCCCAGAGAAGAGGGGTGCGTGCGAATCCGTCGACGTCAGCTTCGGTGGAGCTCGCGGCGGTTGCCTGCAGGAGGATCTCGGGTGGGACAACCTGCGCGCCGTCGCGGCCGCGTCCGTCGTTGAGCAGCATCTCGTAGAGCCGGGCGACGTCTCGGGCGGTCGTGGAGACGCCGGCGCTGGGAATCACGGCCATGCGGACGGAGCGGCTGTTCAATGCCGTCGTCGCCAGCGGTACCGAGCTACGGATGGGCACGCATCGGGAGAAGGCGTGTTCAGTGACGCCCAGCATCGTGTTGGTCGCGCCGAGCGGGGTGAGCAGCCACTCATCCATCAGCGGCCGCAGCCGCCTCCGGGTCGCGCGCTCGATCACCTCACCGAGGATGAAGCCGTAGGTGAAGACTTGATAGGAGGGCACAGCGCCAGGCACCGTCGATAGGTGGGCGTTTTCGATGTTGCGGATGGAGCGACGCCAGTCGGTCATCGCGAGCGCGTCACCGAGCAGCCCTCGCGACGTCGAGAAGCCGGCCCGGTGGTGAAGCACCTGCCGGAGAGTGATAGAGCCCTTTCCGTGACGGGCGAACTCGGGCCAGTAGTAGGACACGGCAGCATCGAGGTCGAGGACCGAGGCCGCGGCCAGCTGGTGCACCAAGATGCTCAGGTACGGCTTGCTGACGGACCATGACCAGAAGAGGCCATCGGGTCCGTGCCCCTGGGCGTGGTCGACCAGGACCTCGTCGTCGCGGAGGACGACGAGCTGCGCGGACCCTCCTCGTTGGCGGACGAGGTTCAGCACCGGAGCAAGAGAGTCGTGCACGTGCTCTCCCTCCGTAGCGCCGGCGCCGCCTCCGAAGCCGGAAGGGGGCTGTCGAAAGTAACAGTCCTCTCGGACGGAGGGCTACCGTGGACAGCATGGCTGCGAGAACTGGTAACGGCGCGTCCGAGTACTCGATGCGCGTTCACGCCGCGATCAAGGCTCTGATGGGCAAGGCGGGCCTCTCCAACGTGGACTTCGCGGCGCGCACCGACATGACGTTGACCTACTTCTACGCCCGCATGCGCGGCGACGCGATGTTCGACACCAACGACCTCGAGCGCATCGCTCGCGTCCTGGGTGTGAGAGTCGCCCACATCTTCACGATCGCGGACGATTTTGGTGCACCCGCTGAAGAGATCGATGAGATGGTCGTCCTCACGAACGGCGCCGAGTTCGCTAGGCGCCTAAGCGTCCTCTTGCCAGCGGGTACGAACGATGATGTCGCAGGGATCCCAGTGCCGCGAATCATCGAGATGCTGGGCGCAACATCGCACTTCGGCGTGACACAAAGCGAGCTCACCCGTCTGGCATCTCATTTTGAAGTCCCTGAGGCGTTTTTGACCGAGCTAGTCACGTCTGAAGACACAGCCATGATCGAAGCGGACCTCGAGCTGCGTCGGGCGCTCGCGTCGAAGGGCGTTGAGACTCTGGCCGCTCGGTCTCTCGGAGGGAGCCTGTCGCCGGCCGCCATCCGCGGTATCGCCGCTTCCATCCGCGCTTTGCGCAAGTAGCTACTGCGATCTGGAAGGGAAATTCATGAACGACCCGTGGCTCGTGAATAACGAGATTCGCCAGACCGCCGAGCGCGCCTTCGCTGACATCTTCACCGAAGAGTACCCGGGAGAACTGTCGACCGAAGAAGCGATTATTGAGCGGGCCGAGGAAGTCCTCGGCGCCGAAATCGAGGTGTATCAGGGCGGTGACGAGTCCTGGGAGAACTACCTTGCACTAACGCTGACGGTCACAATAAACGTGTTGATGCCGAGCAAATATAAGATTCTTATCCGCAGCGACAAAAAAAGCATATTATCGGATGTTTAATGTGTTCCACGAGCTGGCGCACATTCTCCTCGGTCATCCTCCGAGCGAAGTGCAGCTTCCCGACACTTTGAACTTCGAGTCCATGGGCGTCACGACCGGCGACAGCGCCGTCCGTCACGCGAAGCAGTTCGTGTTCGACGGGGAAGAAGTCACTCCGGCTCGCCGCGTCATCGAGGGCGAGGCGGAGGAGTTCGCCCGCCTGATGGTGTCGCTGGTGATGCACCCGCGGTACCGGACAGGAGAGCGGAGGTTCGGCTAGGTGAGCCCGATCGAAAGCTTCTTCTTCACCGCCACTTTCCTCGCCGTTGTCCCTTACTTCCTTGGCTGGTTCGTCGCGATAATTTTGCGCCGGCGGCCGCCGACGCGGCCGTGGGTCGCCGCGGGATTCGGGTCTGTCGCCCTACTTGCACTCGGCGCTTGGCCCTGGCTGCCCCTCGAGGAGGCTGACGGGCTGCTGGGCGGGACGAACATCTACTACTGCGTGATGATCGTCGCCGCCGGCACGGCGTTGTGGCTACTGGTCGAGGCCGTCACTGACGTCGGTCGTGTGCGTTGGCGTTCGCTTGGGCTCCTCGTCGTCTGGATCGGCGCTTATGTGGCGGCCTTCGCGGCCATCGACCGTCCGGAGACGTCACCGAAGTTCTCACACGAGACGGTCGAACAGCTCCCGATGATCCTGTGCAGCGGCATCTACTTCCTCGGGCTCATCGTTCTTTTCGTGAGACTGATCCTCAAGATCCGGAAGTACCCGCGCCTCGCCTCCTGGCCCTTTACGGTCGGCGGAGGGCTCATCATCACAGCCTCCGTCAGTGAAATCACAGGAATGATCGTCGCGCGTACAGCACCCAACTCGACACTGGTGACAGACAGTCTCTACTTGGTATTCACGCCGGGATTCTTTGGTGGAACGCTGTTGTTCACGGCTGGCCTGTGCAGCTTCCCGCTTCGGCGCACAATTCGTGACGTCGCGGTCGATCTGTGCTCGCGAAATCTCGTCGGAATGTTGACAGCGCGGGAGATTTCCGCCCCACCGGTGTCCTTCGTAAGAGAAGGCACCGACAGCGAGAAGAAGCTTGTCCGCTTGATGACGCTTCAAGTTCGAGTCACTGATGCCGTTATGGTCGGTGCGATGAAACTGAATGACACCGAAAATAATGCCGTTTATCGGGCAGAGCGCTTGATCGACGGCGAATTGCTAGCAGCAGGTATGGGATGGAACAAATGAACAAGATGATCGTCGGAGCAGCCGCAGCAGGAGGCCTCGCCGTCGCTGGCGTCGTCGGCTCGATCTTCGCCGCTCGGCAGGTCGTTCTTCCCGTCGACCCGCCTGAGATCCCGATCCTCCGCCAGGACGGGAAGACGATGACCCTTGCCGTCGACGGCAAGACCGTCTCCCCGGGCATCCTCGGGGTCTTTCGCACCGACCGGACCGGACACGCGACGCTCAGCCGACCGATCCACACCGACCCGGTGACAGGTGCGACCACCCGGCGTATCGAGTCGACCTGGGGAGCGAGCTTCGCCGGGGAGAAGGCCGTCATCTGCGAGGGCGACGTCTTCGCCGGGCCGGAAGCGGTCGACCCCGACTTCGTGGAGGTCCTCGTCCCGGGCCCCCTGGGGGACTGCCCAGCGTGGCAGTTCGGACCGGACGAGAACGCCGAGTGCACGTGGGCGATCCACGTGCACGGCATCCGCACCAAGCGCATCCACGCGCTCCGCAGCGTCCCCGCGATGACCGCGCTCGGCTACACGTCCCTGGTGGTCTCCTTCCGTGGCGATGGAGACGGGCCGGCGGTTCCTCACAGCGCCTCGATGCTCGGTCAGCGCGAGTGGGCCGACGTAGCCGCGGCGATCGACTACGCAGCCGCCCATGGCGCGAAGAAGATCGTCCTAATCGGCTGGTCCCTCGGCGGTGGCGTGGCGCTGCTGGCTGCAGAGCGCACGAGCCGCCGCGACCTGCTCTCGGGCCTCGTCCTCGTTGGACCGGCGCTGAACTGGAAGACGGCGATCGAGCAGGGCGCTGTGGAGATGGGGTTGCCTCGTCAGGTCGCGATCCTCGGCCTCGTCGGCTTGCGCAGCAAGCTCGCGAGCCGTCTCGTCGGCCTCCCTGAGCCTGTCGACTTCGATGCGCTCGACTGGGTGCGCGAGCCCCGCGCCGCGGCGCTGGGCTGCCCGATCCTCCTGTTCCACTCCGCCGGCGACACGACCCTCCCGATGGAGGTATCCCAGCGGTTCGCGAAGCTGAACGCGCCCGCTGTGGAAATGGTCGAGACGGCGGCTACCGCTCACAACACCGAGTACAACGTCGATCCCGAGGTCTTCGACTCGACCATCGCTCGATGGATTTCGCAGCACCAGTAACGAAAGCGCTAGCACTGGCCTACTGTTAATGCCATGGGGGCTCTTCATGGCGCATCACGAGTGGACCGTGCACACTCCGACGACGGCCGGGCCATCGAGACGCGATGGTCCGCCGTCGTTCACTTCTTCCGGCTCGGTAACAGCCACTCCGTCGACTGCGACTGCCGCTGCTGCCTGGCGACCCGCGAGCCGTCGATGGCTGACGACGACTTGGACGCGCGGACGGGCCTCGTGCGCCACTACCCCGTCTCCGAACTCGAGGATGCCGCGGAGGACGCGGTGCTGCGAGCAGTGACGCTGGAAACGTACTGGTTCGGCCGAGACGTCATCGCGGCCGGCTACGAGCTCCACTCCGGAGAACGATTCGAGGACGTCGCGGTGACCTCACCCGAAGGGGATCAGTTCGCGGTCGAGGGGTGGCTTGCCGCCGACGCCTTCGAGTTGCAGTTCGCCACAGGACTTCGGGCGGTCGCAGACGAGGACGCTCTTCTCGCGCAGCGATGCGTGACCTTGCTCGAGCGGATCCCGGCGGGGACAGGGAACGCCTTCTGCGTCATATAGCGGGCGGCGGATCAGCGAGGTCCGACTGGCCCTTCTGATACGCCCGACTGACCTCGTGCAGGCGATCGATCGCCTCCCAGTCGACCTTGTAGGTCACGGTCTTCCGGTGGCGGACGCCGGGCGCCGGGCGTCCACTGATCGCTCCGGCTTCCTCGAGCGGGTTGAGGTAACCGAAGAGAGTCACCTTGTTCCGGGCCTCCGGTACGGCGTCGAGAATCTCCGCCACGGTCGCTCCGTGGATTCGCGCCGGCTCCTGAGACAAGAAGTGCAGGACGCGGTTGCCAATCTCACTGGTAAGGGCGCGCATGTGCATCACCTCCCTGGACGGCGGAGGGAGCGTAGGCGACATGGAACCCATTCTGGCGCATCGGCCGTTTCCTCCTTCGGATCGAAGGTTGCGCACTGCGTGACGCGATTGTTCCCTTGCATCTATTCGCACAACTGTTACAGAAGTTAGATTTATCCTTATAGTGAGGAGTAGCGCGCAACCGGGATCGCCGGTCTCGGCACGAGCACTGGGGGATGCACATGAAGGTGCCTGGCAAGGCAGTCGTGGTCGTAGCGTTCGCTCTCGCTACTGCCGGCTGCACCAGCCCCAGCGCCGCTTCCTTCTCGTCCGCTGCGAGCGCGCCCTCCGGCGGTGCTTCCTCGACGGCCGCAGAACGGTTGCCGGCTGCGCCCGCACCGACGGAGAACGTCCCGTCGACGGAAGCCTCTGCAAGTGATGCGGAGCAGGCACCGGAGCTGGCTGTGGAAATGGCCACGATCGGTATCGCCGCGAAGGCGGCTACCGCCTTCTGCCGACCCTCCTTGGACTACGACACGTGGATCGCCGAGCTCTACCCGTTCCTCAGTCAGCACGCTGCGGTGGCCTACGAAACGGTCGACCCGACGAACGTGCCCTGCACGACCCTCACCGGCGATGCGACAGTCCGAGACGGTGACGGTGCGTTCACGATGCGCATTCTCGTCCCCACCGACGCGGGGGAGTACTCGGTGTACGTCCACCGGACCACGGAGAGCACTCCCTGGGCAGTGGAGCAGATCACCGCGCTGGCCTCGGAATAGCCCGGTGACGAAGGGGGGAGCGGGGGTTCTCGCGGCGGTGCTGGCACCGTTACTCGCGATTGCACTGCTGCTGTGGCTGCTGTTTTTCGGCGCCGCTGAGGACGCGGCTGCCGCGTGCCTGCCGGGCGGTGGACCGGTCGACGTCTCCGCGATTCCGGCAGACGCGAGGGTCGGTGCTTACGGTCATGACCAGCTCGTGAACGCGGCGCTGATCGTGAACGCCGGAGCCGCGAAGGGCCTCGGTGCCGATGGGCAGACGCTCGGCGTGCAGACGGCAATCGGGGAGTCCTCCCTGGTGAACACCAGCTACGGCGACGGTGCGGTCAACCCGGACGGGTCGGTCGCTGACTCGATCGGCCTGTTCCAGCAGCAGTCGAGCTGGGGCACTGTCGAGCAGCGGATGGACCCGACGACCTCGGCCGGCTTCTTCTACGACCGCCTCGTGGCCGTCGAGGGCTGGCAGGCGATGGAGCCGTCCATCGCGATCAACAAGGTGCAGCGCAACGCCGACCCGAACCACTACACGAAGTACCGCGCCGACGCCGTGGCGATCATGACCTACCTGGGCGGCCTCGGCAGCAGCACGCTCGCTCCGACAACGACCGCCGCACCGGTCAGCGCTCTGTCGACACCGACCGGCACCGCGCCTGCGACTCCTGCTCCGATCGGTGGATGCGTTGCCGTTTCCGGCGACGCGCAGGCCCTCGCGGCTGGACTCGTGACCGCGATGGAAGAGGGGCGGCTGCGCCTGCTTGAGGACAGATACGCGCAGCAGATCCGCAACATGGCCGCGGGGACCGCGAAGGAGAACTGCGGCATTGACGTCCGCATCCTCCAGGTGATCACGATCGCGCTGAACACGTTCGAGCGCGTCGGCGTCTCCGACCTCAACCGCCAGTGCACAGGCTCGCTCCTGGGCGCCGGCACCGGCTCCTCCCACTGGATGAACGGCGGCGGCAACGCGGTCGACTTCTTCTCCTTCGATGGCACGGCCACGACCGGCTGCGACGCCAACGCCTTGCAGCTGCTGACGGTCCTCGACCCGCAGGTGCCGCAGGGCTCCCGCGCCGGCCAGATCCAGTGCCGCTCGAGCACCTATCAGCACATCACGCAGTTCACGGACTCCCCGAACCACCTGCACTTCGACGTCGCCTACGCCGACGGCCCCCTCACCACCGGATAACCGGACCCCTTCGACGTCGCGACCGCGGCGCCGATCACCCCGCACCACCCAACACGAAACGGAGCACCTCATGTCTGCACTGCTCGCAGCAACGACCGACATCCTCACCACCGCGGGCGCGCTCGGCGCCGTCGTGCCCGACCCGGGCCCGGGCGGCATGCCCCCCGGGTTCGAGGCCTTCACCACCGTCATGGGCTGGGCGAAGTGGGTCGGCCTCGGCGTCGCCGTCGTCGGCCTGATCATCCTCGGCGTCTCCATGACCGTCTCCGCCCGCCGCGGCGAGGGCGGAGAGATCGGCGGCTGGCTCGGCCGACTCCTCATCGGCGTGATCATCATCTCCGCCGCCTTCACGGTCGTCGGCTTCCTGATGGGCGCGTAGCGCCCAGGGAAGCCACCACGACAGCCATCACCAGGAAGGCAAGGGACGTCATGAACGACTCCGAACCGCGTAACCCGTTCACCAAGAGGGGCTTCATCGTCGGCGCCGCCATCGTCGTGGTACTCGCCCTCTCGGGCCTCGTGCTCGGCGTGACGTCCCAGGGCACCGGGGACGGCGGCACCACCGCCGTCGACCCCGGCACTCCCACCCCGACATCGACCGTCTCAGCTGAGGCCGAGAGCGTGTGCGGACTCTCGGGCTTCGAGGAGAGCGGCACGCTCACCGCCCCGCCGACGACGGGATGGACCATCGTCGGCACGATGGCCGCCCCGAGCTCCGCTGAGGCTGGACCGGGGGAGACCGACAATGTCGGGGTGCGGAGTTGCTACGTGCACACCGTCGAAGGTGCCCTCTTCGCTGTCTCGAACCTGTGGGCGATGGGCTCGGACGCACGCCTCGCTCCTCTGGCTGTGGAGCAGCTCACCGCTCCCGGGCCGGGCCGTGACGCGGCGATCGCCGCGGACACGCAACAGAGCAACACCGGGACCAGCGTGCAGATCGCCGGCTTCAAGGTGCTGTCCTACGACGGCGAGAACGCCACGATCGACACCGCTTTCGAGCTGAACACGGGCTCGCTGATCAGCTTCCCGTCCGCGGTGACGTGGAGCGATGGCGATTGGAAACTCGTCGTCACCGACGACGGACAGCCGCCCTACCGCCCCAGCACCTTGCAGAACCTCGGCGGCTACATCGTCTGGGCAGGTGTCCAGTGATCGCGCTGACCGAGACGGGCGCCGGAGAGCCCTGCTCTCCCATCGACGTCCCGTGCTGGACCGGGGCCGCCGTGGGCGACATCGTCTCGCAGGCGTCGAACGACGCCCTGCAGCAGTTCGTCAACAACATCCTCGAGGGCTACGGCAAGGCGATCGCCTCCCTCGGCACCGTCTGGATGAACGTGCCCTCCCCGGTCACCGTCGTGGACCAGGGCGGCGGCGTGAACGGCGGCGGGACCCCGCCGCTACCGGAGGCGTTCGAGACGATCCTCGGCTACGTGACGTGGGTCTGCGCGGGCCTGGCCGTCATGTCCCTGATCATCGCGGGCGTGATGATGGCCTCCCGTCGCCGGTACGGCGACGGCGAAGCTCACCTGGGCCGCGTCGGCGTCATCCTACTGGCGGTGCTGCTGCTGTCATCCGCGTCGGCGCTGGTGACGGGGTTCCTGCCGCTGGCGATGCACCTGAACGAGTCCTCCTCGGTCGTCGGCTGGGTGCAAGGTCAGTTGCAGTGGTACACGGGCGGGCTCGCGATCCTCGCGATCCTCGTCGCCGCCGGCCGCATGGTGTGGACGCAGCGCGCGGTGCCCCTGCGCGAGCTCGCCGGCTCCGTGCTGACTCTGATCGCCGTGGCCGGCGCAGGGCTGGTCGTCATCCGCCTGGCGACCCAAGCGGGCGATGAGTTCTCGATCTGGATCCTCAACAACTCGACCGACTGCGACGTGTCCCAGCAGGGCGAGAGCAACTGCTTCGGCACCAACATCTTCGCGATGATCAGCCTCACCGCGACCTCCGGAATCGGCCTCATCGGTCTCTTTCTGTTGGGGATGCTCGCGGTGTTCATGACCTACGTGCAGATCGCGCTGATGGTGTTCCGCGGCGCGATGCTCGTCGTCCTCGCCGGCATCTTCCCTCTCGCCGCGTCGTTCACGAACACGGAGATCGGCCGCCAGTGGTTCAAGAAGGCGATGGCCTGGACCCTCGCGTTCATCCTCTACAAGCCCGCCGCGGCGATCGTCTACGCAATCGCGTTCCGCATGACCGGCACCGACCTGTTCAAGTCAGACGGCACGGGCCTGTTCCAGATCGTCACAGGCCTCGCGCTGATGCTGATCGCGCTCGTAGCCCTGCCCGCACTGATGCGCTTCCTCGTCCCGGCGATCGCCAGCGTCGGCGGCGGCGGGGGAGGAGCTGGCCTGCTCCTGGGCGCGGCGGCCGTCTCGGGCGCCGGGGACATCGCGACGGGTGCGGTCCGTGCCAGCAGTAGCGGCGGCTCCGGTGGTGCGTCGGGTGGTGGCGGCAGCTCGTCCACAGACGGGCCGACCGGCAGCAAGTCCACTCCCGGCTCTCCCGCGTCCTCGTCGCCCGGAGCAGACCCGTCCGGGTCGGCGTCGGCCTCCGGCGGTGGGGCAAATGCCGGCGCAGCGGGTGGCGGCGCAGCAAGCGGCGGCGGCGCGGCAACAGCAGGCGGAGGCGTGGCAACAGGCGGCGCAGCAGCAGCGGCGGGGCCGGTCGGCGCCGGTATCGCGGTCGCCACGAAGGCCGCAGAAGGCGCGAAGCACGCTGCGGAGGCCGTAAAGGCGGCCACGGATGACGCGACCGGCAGCAACGAGAACGGAAGCTAACCCATGACCAGCACCGCTACCGCGACCGATCCGGTCAAGGCCCGCACCTACGGCAACTGGCGAAAGCCCCAGACCGCCGGCCTCGGCGGGCTCGGGCAGCTCGCCACCCTCGTGATGTTCGTGGGAATCGTGTCCTCGATCATCGCGTCCATGTTCTCCGGCCTCGGTCCGGCACTCATCGTCGCCGGGATCTTCGGCGGCATCCTCCTGACCGTCTCGGTCAAGGACAAGCACGGGCAATCAGCCCTCGGAAGGACGGTCGTCCGCGTGAACTGGTGGCGCACCAAGAGCAAGGGAGCGAACATCTACCGCTCCGGCCCGATCGGCCGCGCGAAGTGGGGCACCTTCCAGCTCCCGGGCCTGGCCGCGGCATCACAACTCACCGAGCACGAGGACTCCCACGGACGCCGGTTCGCGCTGATCAGCACCCCGACCACCCGGCACTTCACCGTGGTCCTCGCCACAGAGCCGGACGGGGCAGCGCTGGTGGATCAAGAGCAGATCAACAACCAGGTCGCGGAGTACGGCATCTGGCTCGCCAACCTCGGAGACGAACCCGGCATCGAGGCCGCCTCCGTCACCGTCGAGACAGCACCCGACACCGGCACCCGCCTGCGCGGCGAGGTCGAGGGATCGATGGACCCGGACGCACCGCTATTCGCCCGAGCGATGCTCGAGGAGGTCGTGGAGACCTATCCCGTGGGCTCGGCGACCATCCGCGCCTACATCGCCCTCACGTTCACGGCGACCGCCCGCATCGGAGGGAAGCGCCGCAACGCGAAGGAGGTCGCGTCCGACCTCGCCGCCCGCATCCCCGGGCTGACGTCCTCCCTCGCCGCGACCGGCGCCGGCGCCGCACGCCCCCTCAACGCGCAAGAGCTCTGCGAAGTCATCCGCACCGCCTACGACCCCGACGTGGCAGTCCTGATCGATCAGGCCCGTGCCGCGGGAGAGACGGCGGACCTGTCATGGACGGACGTCGGCCCTGCCGCGGCGGAAGCGCAGTGGGACTCGTACCGTCACGACGGAGCCGTGTCGACGTCGTGGACGATGACTGCGCCACCGCGCGGCGTCGTGCAGGCCGGTATCCTCGCCCGGTTACTCGCCCCACACCGCGACATCGCACGCAAGCGCGTCACCCTGCTCTACCGCCCCATCGACCCCGCCCGCGCCGCGGCATTGGTGGAGGCGGACCTGAACGCCGCGCAATTCAACTCCTCGACATCGACCAAGCCGACCGCACGGTCGACGCTCTCGACGCGCTCGGCGCAGGCGACGGCCGCGGAGGAAGCCTCCGGCGCCGGGCTGATGAACTTCGGCCTGATCGTCACCGCGACGACGATGCAGCGCACGCAGGAGCCCGAAGCGCGCGCCGCGATCGACTCCCTCACCTCGGCCGCACGGCTGCGGATGCGGCCAGCGTTCGGGTCGCAGGATTCCGCGTTCGCCGCCGCGCTCCCGCTCGGCCTGGTCCTTCCGCGGCACCTGCGCATCCCCAACGAGGTCCGGGAAGCCCTGTGACCACAACGAGCGCCCACGGGACGGCACTGGACGAGTGTCCGGTGCCGTCCCCTGTTAAGCCCCTTCTCCCCTCACCGATCACTGCCGGAGGTCCTCAGTGAGCATCACCACCAAGCTCTTCTCCCGCCACCGCGACACCGAGCCCGTCGACCCGATCGCCGACGACGCGACAGCTTCCATCGACGGGGACGAGCTGCCCACCGGCGCCACCCCCGTCGACCAGGAGGCCGGCGACGTCGACGCGCTCGACACGGCCGTCCCTATGGGTGCGGTCGATGCGCCGTCGACGGACGCAGCGGAAGCGGCGGCGGACAGCCGGGCAGGGTCTCGCCGGACTCGGAAGGCACAGCAGGAGAGTGCCGCGGCCCGCGCCGCGGCGTCGCCGCTGACCCGCGAGAAGCCGTCGAGGCGGTCATGGAAGAAGCGGGCCATCCCGCATGAGGGCGGGAAGCAGAGGACCGAGAAGGGGCCGGCCCTGAAGCGCCCGATGCGGCCGACGTCGACGGGCTGGCTGGGCCGCGGCGGCGGGCAGGCCGTGTCGATTCAGCCGGCCGATGAGTTCCGTGCGACGACCGTGCAGGTGTGCGGCCTGTATCCGTTTTCGGTCGGTACCGGAACGCCCATGATCGGGGTGCCGCTGGGGAAGAACCTCGCCACGGGGGCGTCGGTGCTCTGCGATCCGATCAGCTGGTTCCAGCGGGCGCAGCTGATCTCCAACCCGTCGATGTTCGTCCTCGGCAAGCCGGGCCTGGGGAAGTCCTCGCTCACCCGCCGTATGGCGACCGGGCTCGCCGGATATGGCACTCTCCCGCTGGTCCTCGGCGATCTGAAGCCCGACTACGTGGACCTGATTCGCGCGATGGACGGGCAGGTCATCACCCTCGGCCGCGGCCGCGGCTACCTGAACATCCTCGACCCCGGCGAAGCGACCACCGCAGCCGCGCGCCTCCGCGCCGACGCCGACACGGCGCTCGAGCGGGCCGTCGAGCTCGACGCTCTCGGCGAAGGCTCAAAGGAGCAACGCTTGCATGCTGTGAAGTCGCAGCGCCTCGCGTCGCAGGTGCTCGCGGACGCTCATGGCCGGCGGCACACGATGATCGCCGCGCTGCTGACGATCCTGCGCTCCGAGCCGCCGAGTGACCGGGAGGAGACGATTATCGACCGGGCGTTGAAGTACCTGGACGAGACGCACGAGGGCATTCCCGTCCTCGCGGATCTCCTTGCCGTCATCCAGGCGGCGCCGGACGAGATTCGCCAGGTCGCCCTCGACCGCGGCGACCTCACCCGCTACAAGGCCATCACCGAGAACCTCGAAGCCTCCCTCATCGGCCTCACCACCGGTGGCCGCCTGGGAGAGATCTTCTCCCGCCAGACGACCACCCCGATGCGGCGGGACCGGCCGGTGGTCTACGACGTGTCCTCGATCGATGACTCCGAAGGCGACCTGCAGGCCAGCATCCTCCTCGCCTGCTGGTCCGCCGGCTTCGGCACCGTCAACGTCGCCTCCGCTCTCGCAGAAGCAGGGCTGGAACCGCGCCGGCACTACTTCGTCATCCTCGATGAGCTGTGGCGGGCGCTCCGAGCGGGGAAGGGCATGGTCGATCGCGTCGACGCGCTCACCCGCCTCAACCGCGCCCGCGGAGTCGGCCTGGCAATGATCAGCCACACCATGTCCGACCTCCTCGCACTCGCCTCGCAGGAGGACCAGATGAAGGCCAAGGGCTTCGTGGAACGCTCCGGCATGGTCATCTGCGGCGGCCTGCCGGGCGCTGAGATGCCCCTGCTGACCTCGGCGGTTCCGCTGTCGAACGCGGAACAGTCGATGCTCACGAGCTGGCAGGACCCGCCGGCCTGGGACCCGGTATCGGGACACGAGTCCGAGCCTCCCGGGCGCGGACGGTTCCTGATTAAGGTGGGCGGCCGGCCAGGTATCCCGATCCGGGTGCAGCTCACCGCCGCCGAGCTGGACGTCAACGACACCAACAAGCTCTGGCACACCACGTCCCGCGCCGGACGCGCGAACGAGCCGCTGGCGACCGACCCGGTCGTGGTGGAGATCCTCCCGTGAGCGTCCTCGTCACCCTCGGCGCGAGCTGCGTCGCGGTCAGCGCGGCCGGTGCCGCAATCGTCAGCGCGATCCACGCCCGCCAGCGGACCGCGGATCGTGATCGGTTCTTGCTCACGGGGTGCTGGACAGGGATCGGCCTCATGGCTGCGTTCGTCGCCCGGGACCAGTGGGATCGGGTGATCGCGTGAGCTGCCCGTCGACGGTCGCGTTCGAGAGCTACCGCTGGGCGTGCCAGCGATCCGCGCCGGGGGAGCACGGCTTCCACACGACCGACCTTCCCGTCTCCTTCGCTGAGCGGGGCCTCGCCGTCCTCTCGTGGGGGACCTCGCACCAAGCATCCGCCGACGACTGCATCCCGCAGCGGGTCGGCCCGATCTACACGGAGGAGTCCGCATGAGCGCCACCGCCAACAACCGCCGCCGCGAGCCCGGCAAGGCAGGCACCGACGGCCTGATGCTCAGCGCCGCCGTGACGGCGATTGCCGTCGTCGGCATCTCCTGGGTGTCCGTCGCGGTCGGCTCGAAGCTCGACGGCGTGAACGAGGGCCTGCCCTCCGACCCGTTCGAGATCCTGTCGGGCCTCGCCCGCGGCACGGTCACCTGGTCCTCGTCCGCGACGATGATCGCCGCAGCCGCCGGCGGCGTCATCGCCCTCGTCGCACTGTGGTTCCTCTGGATGAAGGCGCTCGGCCGGAAGGGCCGCGCGAACGTCGACCGGTCCGCCCGGTACATGGCGACGGAGCGGGATCTGGCGCCGATGCTGAGCAAGCAGGCGATGAAGAAGTCCAAGCGGTTGGGCGTCGACGGGTCGCCCGGCGTGCCGGTAGGGCGGCTCGTGTCGACGGGGAAGATGCTCTACGCCTCGTTCGAGGACATGATCACCGTCGTCGCCGGCCCCCGCGTCGGCAAGTCGACGTCCCTGGTCATCCCCGCGATCATCGTCGCTCCTGGCGCGGTCGTCACGACGTCGAACAAGCGCGATGTGCTCGACGCGACCCGCGACGTCCGCGAGAAGGACGGGCCGGTGTGGGTGTTCGACCCGCAGCGCGTCGCCCGCGAGGACGCGACGTGGTGGTGGAATCCGCTCTCCTACGTCACCGACGATGTGCGCGCCGCGAAGCTCGCGCAGTACTTCGCCTCGGGATCCCGGGCGACGGACGCGAAGACGGACGCCTTCTTCGACGGCGCCGGCCAGAACCTCCTCGCCGGCATGCTGCTCGCCGCCGCAGTCGGGCAGAAGCCGATCAGTCAGGTGTTCGCGTGGCTCACGGACGTCACGAACGAAGAGCCGGTGCGGCTGCTGCGCTCGGGTGGGTATCCGATGACCGGGGACGCGGTGCTCGGGATCATCCAGTCGACTGAGAAGCTGCGAGGGTCGGTCTACTCGACCACGCAGGAGATGGCGGCGTGCTTGAAGAACACGCAGGTCGCGGACTGGGTGAACCCCCGCGGCACCGCGGACCCGCGGCCGCAGTTCGACGCGGCAGACTTCGTCCGCGGCTCGGGGACTCTCTACTCGCTGTCCAAGGAGGGCGCCGGCACCGCCGGCCCCCTCGTTACGGCTCTCACCGCGGCCACGCTTGAGGCGGCGACGGACCTCGCGGACACCTCACCCGGCGGGCGGCTGCGCACGCCTCTCGTCGGGATCCTCGATGAGGCCGCGAACGTGTGCCGGTGGCGGGACCTCCCCGACCTGTACTCGCACTTCGGCTCCCGCGGAATCCCGATCATGTCGGTGTTCCAGTCCTGGTCGCAGGGCGTCGCCGTGTTCGGCAAGGAGGGCATGTTGAAGCTGTGGAGCGCGTCCAACGCATTCCTCTACCTCGGTAGCGTGAAGGAGAACGACTTCCTCCAGAACGTCTCCGAGCTCGTCGGGGACTACGACCGCGAAACGACCTCCGCCAGCTACAACAAGGGCGTCCGCTCGACCTCGACCGCGTTGAAGCGCGAGCGGATCTTGACCGTGGATGAGCTCGGAGCAATGCCCCGCGGCCGCGCCGTACTGCTCTCTACCGGATCCCGCGCTGCGCTGCTGCGCACCGTGCCCTGGTACGAGGGCACAAAGCAGAAGGTCGCGGCAATCAAGGCATCCATCGCCGCACACGACCCCGCAACGGCCTCGACGAGCGTCACCGCACCGGCCCCTATCGTCGCGACGTCGGCGCAGCGGGTCGTGACGGCCGCCGAGCCCGTCGTGGCGACCGTCGAGCCGGCACCGGCGATCGACCTCGCAGCGTCGATGCGGGCTCTGATGGAGAACGAGGACGCCAGGCGCGCGGAGGCGCAGCGTGATTGACGACGACCCGCTCGCTGGAGGCGACGTTCAGGAAGCCGCCGGCGTCTTGCCCGCTGTCGACGCGGACGGACAGGCTGCGGGCCCTTCGCTCCTCGGCGCGTTCGACATCGACGCGATTGCCACGAAAGAGGTTGCGGACGTCATCACCGGGATTATCGCCGGCATGACGAAGGAGGCCCTGGAACGAGCCCTCACACCCGAGCGGGTCGAGCTGATGCAAGCCTGCGCCGAAGCGGCCGTGCAGCACTCGTTCGAGGACGAATCCGGTCCGACGCTCATCTACGGCTCCGCAGACGAGTGGCTACGGAAATACTGGCGGTACACCTACCGCCGCCGCGTCTCCGCCAAAGGAAACGGCACCGGCCGCTGGCGCGCCGACTGGTGGAGCGTCGACGAGGCAGTGCAACGCATCGAAGCGCTGTGGCGTAGCTGGGAGACCTCAAGACTCGACGCCGGCCTCGGGATGAGCACGTGGTGGATCAATCACGCTGAACCCCACATGGGCGCCCTGCTAGCAACCGACGGACCGTTCACAAACGCGACGGACGAGAACCTGCCGGGCGAGCCGCTGCCATACGCCGAACCGCCCGACGGAATGTTCGAGCCTGACATCCAGGCCTAGCAAGACCGACCCATCGATCTTGTATCCCTGTGCTGGTCCGCGGTCGAAGCTCTGAAATTCGTCGCCTCACCCGGCTCTCGGCGCCCGAAGTGCGGGTCTTGAGCGCCGAGAGCTTCCGGCTCCGTCGCGGATGACGCTGGAGTCGGTCGACTTCGACGCGCCGACGCGCCGCCGGATGCCCGGCGCGATCAGAGCGGCGATCAGCGCGAGCACGCCTGCTGCGGCGGAGGCCCAGAACCCGATCGAGAAGGCCTCGTCGGTGGGGGCTCCCTGCGCCGTGATGTTCGACGACAGCAGTGCGGCGATGACGGCTGTGCCGATGCTGCTGCCGATGGTCCGCAGCACGGTGTTGGCGCTGATCGCCTCTCCGGTCTGCTCGGCGGGCACGCTCTCCACGATCGCGTTCGAGGTCGCCGCGAGCGCCATGCCGATGCCGATGCCGGTGAGAACTCCCGAGACGAGGATCTGCCACTCCTCTCCGTGCGCCACAGCAGGAAGGACGAACGCGGCGATCACGGCGACGGAGCCGACGATCATCGGTACCTTGGCGCCGACCGCGCGCACAAGGGCGCCGGCGGCCACGCCCGAGACGATCATCGCGACGACCGTAGGCAGGAGGTAGAGTCCCGCCTCGCTGACCGACTTGCCGAAGCCGTAACCGAGGGCGCTGGGCAGCTGCAGCAGCGTTGGGATGAGGATGAACGTGCCGAACATCGCGAAGCCAAAGACCAGGGCGACGACGTGCGCGGTCCACACGCCCCGGTGGCGGAACAGGCGCACGTCGATCAGCGGCTCGGCCACCCGGAGCTCGACGAGGACGAAGACGATCAGCGCGACGGCGCCGAGGGCGAGCAGGCCGACGGTCTTGACGTCGCCCCAGCCCCACGACTGCCCATCGCCGATGGCGAGCAGTACCGAGACGAGGCCGACGGACAGGATCGCGGTGCCGACGAGGTCGAGGCGCCCGGGCGTGCGGACGGGGCTCTCGGGGATGCCGAAGATCGCGCCTAGCAGAGCGATCAGGACGAGCACCGCGGGGAGCCAGAACAGCCAGTGCCACGACAGTGCCGCGACGATTGGACCCGCCGCGACGATTCCGACGCCCGCGCCGATGCCGAAGATCGCCGAGAGCAGTCCGATCGTGATGCTCACGCGCTCCGGAGGGAGCTCGTCGCGGACGATGCCGATCGAGAGCGGCATGACCGCGCCGGCCGCGCCCTGCAGGACCCGCGCGAGGATCAGGACGCTGAGGTTCGGCGCGAGTGCGGCGAGCACGGTGCCGACCAGGAGGAGCGACAGGACGACGAGGAGCACTTTGCGCTTGCCGACCATGTCGCCCAGCCGCCCGAGGATCGGAGTGAGCACGGACGCTGACAGGAGGTAGGCCGTGAGCACCCAGCTGACCTCGCTCGTCGTTGCGTCGAGGTCCTGCCCGATCGTGCCGAGCGCCGGGGCGACGAGCGACTGCAGGACAGCGAAGGAGAGACCGCCGAGGGAAAGGTAGGCGATGATCGCCGTCCCCCCGGCCTTCTTCGGCGCGGTGCGCGCCTGCTGGTCGGTCGCGGTCATGGTGCTCCTGTCGTCCGATGTAAACGTCTGCTGACTTATTGATGATGGCGGTGGGAGCACATCATGTCAACGATTGATTACATCTCTCCACGGTGGGCTATCGTCGCGTAGGGAACGCGCACGGCCGAGGAGGTCCGCATGACGGGCAACGATTCGAGGCGGCACGCGCGCGATGCCGATCGCACTCGCGACGAGCTCGTTCGAGCTGCGCGTCGGAGGTTCGCGACCGAGGGCTATCGTGCGGCGACGGTGCGGGGGATCGCCTCCGACGCCGGCGTGAACGTGGCTCTGATCAGTCGGTACTTCGGCTCCAAGGAGGGACTTTTCGCGGCGTGCGTCCAGCGCAGCGTCGACGAGATGAGCCCAGCGGCAGCGCCTGCGGGTCTAGATGCTCTGATCGACCGGTTGATTGAGCGCGTGGTCCGCTCACCCGACTCCGACGAGCCGCTGCAGATGCTGCTCCTGCTCCGCTCCTCCGGCGACGAGGGTGCTGACCGGATTCGACGCGAGACCCTGGAGTCGTTCACCGCGAGCATCGCCGGTATAGCCGGACTTGAACCGGGCGCGCCGCAGGGCGAGGATCTCATGCTCCGCGCGCAGCTCGCGATCGCCACACTTGTCGGCCTGGTGATGCTGCGCGCCTCCGCCGTCGTCGAGCCGACCACCTCGGCCACAGCCGCACAGCTCGATGAACCACTGAGATCGGCGCTCCGGGCGCTGCTCGGCATAGAGACTCCCGAACGCTGAAGAGGTGCGCCACCGGCCGAGCCGCCTGGTGCATCGGCCACCTTTTCGTATCGCTGACGTCGTCTCGGTCAGCGAAGGAGACCTCAGTTCGGAAGGATGACGAGGTGTCGATCTGCAGACCTGCGTGGCGGCTCGCAGTAGCGTTCTGCGACCGAAGACTCCGTAGCGACAGCCAACCAGCAACGACTCAGATCTCGCGCGAGCCGGTACTGCACCTTCACGGGTCGGACCGCGCCTGAACGTCCTTGGAACGGCGGCTATGCACGAGACGGCATGGCGCCAATGCCCAGCTGCCTTGTGCAGGGACGCTCAGAATGAGCGGCGCTGAGAGTTGAGCGTGATCAGCGCCAGATAGAGCTCGACGCTGTCGCGGAGGGCGATCGTCGTCAGCACGCGCGTTGAGGCGAGCGTGGCTGCGAAGGACTCAGCCGAACTCCAGTCAGCGGGAGGACAGTCCGTTGCGCTCACGAGGTCGCTTCGACGAGTCGGCGGAGACCGACCGCCGAAAGGGAGCCGAGGCTCGCAAGGAAGGCGCCGCCGATCACGGAGAGGACGTACACGACGATCGGCGCCCACGAAGGGCGCCCGCGATGAGCGTACGGGCGCGCGGAGGCGCGGCGGGAAGAATGACGGCGGAAATGAAGACCTCCTCAGAGGCGGCGCGGAATGCGCCGCGCTGAAATCAACGATGCCGCTGTAGCGCCCTTACGTCGTCATCTCCGTGGACCTCTCGGACTGGTCTGATTGCAGTACATGGCGGCGAGATTGATTCGGCGCAGCGCCCTCGACGGGTTGCCCGTCATCTGGCGCCTCGCTCGTCAGGGCCGCCGGTGCAGTCGGCACGTGCCCCGCATGTGCACTGCAGAGCGATCGAGATCGACAGTGCCGTCCTGCAGCCAGTCGAGCTCGGCGTAGGCGTTGTCGGCGAGCCCGACTGGTCCCGTTCCACGTGCAGCAGCTGGCCCTGCTCGTCCGCTGCGCGTGAAGGTAAGGATTCACGACGCGAGTGCCGCCCTGGTCAAGGGTCGCGGCCCGGACGCTTGACGAAGTTGGGTGAGGCCTTCCCGCCCACGACTTGTCGCCGACCGCGGTTTTCGGAAAGGGGTCCGGTCCTCTGCATCGAGTCGGGTTGGCGACGCCGCTCGCCCGGACGTTGGATGAGAAGACCGATGTCGCTCTGCGCCAGCGTCGTGTTCTCGCGGGCGGCGGACTACTTCATCGAGAATTGCTCTCGACGAAGGTCCGCTGCACAACATTCGCCTCAGTGGGATCGCCGAAACTCGTCGAGACCGGAGTCGAACGCCATCGAGACGAGCTGGGCGCGGTCTCGAGCTCCGACCTTCCTCATCGCCCTGCTCGCGTGCGTCTTGACAGTAAAGGGTGAAACGAAGAGCGTCGCTGCCGCTTCGTCGTTGCTCGCACCTCGGCAGATGGCGGTGACGACCTCCCGCTCGCGCGCCGTGAGCTGGTCGAACCGTGCGGTGAGCACCGGATCGGTCGCGCCGCTGGGGGAGTCGGCGAGCTGAGCGATCAGCAGTTGGGCGGCGGCTCCAGACAGAGCGCCACCACCGCCGAACACCTCGCGGATAGCACTGGCCAGCTCGGTGGGTCTGACCCCCTTGCTGAGGAATCCGTTGGCACCCGACCGAAGAGCGGAAAGGACGTTCTCGTCGTTGTCGAAGGTCGTCAGGATCAGGATCCGCACCTGAGCGCTGGAGTACCGGACTCGGATTCTGCGCGTCACCTCTACCCCATCGATTCCTGGCATCCGCAGATCGAGCAGCACGACGTCGATCGCCTCTTCGTCGAGGGTCGAGAGGGCGGCGAAGCCGTCGTCGAGGTCGGCGACGAGCTCGATGTCGTCCTGCGTCTCCAGGATGGCTCGAAGCCCCATGCGGATCATCTCCTGGTCATCGACGATCATGAGTCGGATCACGACACGGCCCCGCCATCGCGGCGCATCGTGGCCGTCACGCTGAATCGTGTGGGTGTCGATCTGATGTCGAGTCGGCCCCCTGCGGCTTCGACGCGCTCGCGCATACCGATGAGTCCGTAGCCGAACTGGTCGGAGGGGGGTTTCGTCCCGTCGACGACGTTGTCGAGGGTGATGACGAGGTGATCGGCCGGGCAGGTCACTCCGACGTCGATGCGTCCACTCCCGTGTCGATGGGCATTGGTCAGGGCCTCTTGCGCCATCCGGTAGGCGGCGACACTCACGGAGCTGTCCACGGGTGGCATCTGAGCCGGGAAGGACGACTCGATCTGTGCTCCAGCGGAAACGAGCGGCCCGAGCAGAGCGGGGATGCTCTGCGCACTGGGCATAGCGCGAACGGCGTCCTGCGGATCCTTCTCCCCTCGACGCAGCACGCCGAGGATCCTCTGGGTCTCCTGGAGAACGCTCTGGACTCCTCGTTGCGCGGTATTGAGCGCGGCGCGAGGCTTGGTCTGTGTGGTGTCGAGATGCACGTCGATCACTCCTAAATTCATGCTGATCACAGCGATCTCATGTCCGACGACGTCATGCAGGTCTCGGGCGATCCGAAGCCGTTCCTCCGCCACCCGTCTGGTGATCTCGGAGTCGCGTGAGGTGACCGCGTCACGAGCGAGGTCCTGGACGGCGAGGAGATAACTCTCGTGCACTCGGATTGTGGAGCCTGTCGCCGCTGCGGCGATGGTGGTGCTGAAAGCGATGTATGCCCCGGGGTCGCCGAAGTCGGTCGAACCGCTGAAGACGGTAGCGGAGTACAGCGTGACGGCGACCGTCAGCGCTCCGACGAAGACCCGATATCCGCGGAGGCCGAGGGAGAAAAGCAGGGCGATCGCCAGGATCCAGCCCGCCCATGGTTGGTCGCTGGCTGTGATCGCGAGAGCCGCTCCGACCGCGGCGACGAGCAGTCCCTGAAGGCCCCGGCGCCGGCTGATCCAGAGGGCGACGACATAGAGCGTGAGCGAGACGTAACCGACCACTCCGCCCGATGCCACGAGCAGGACGATTAGGTATGCCACGCACGCCACAACGGCCACGAGCACCGAGACGCGATCCAACGTCCGGCTGCTGTAGAACCAGTACGGGGGGTCGAGCGGCGCAGCGCTGGCAGTGGTCACACCCCATTGTGACCAGTCGACACCGCCTCGGGCCCGGGCTGATTGACGTCGACGCCTACTGGCGCCTGATGCAGCTCAGCTTTCCCTACTTGCGTGACAAGCCAGGCGCCGGAGCCTCCATCATCTTCGCCTCCGAAGCGGCCGTCATGGGGGATGCGTTGTACACCCCTTATGACGCGAAGCAGTGCTCGGTCCGCGCGGAGCTCGCGGGTCCGCTGGTCGACATGTTCCGTTCGCTGCTCGCCGGCGGAAGCCACGGCCGACACTGTCGGCGCCGACGCGAGGTGCGGCGCTTTCACTACTTGAGCAGCGCCTTCATCTGGTTCGCGAGAAGCAGGGTGGCGCGCTTCGGCGCGAGGCGGGACAGCCGGTCGAGGAAGGTCACGTCCTTGCCGATGACTACGCGGTAGCTACCCTTCTCGACGGCGCCGACGATGCGTCGAGCCGCTTCGGCGGGGGTGGTCGGCTTTGGAGCCTTACCGCCGGGGGCGGTCATGGTTGGCATGGTGACGCCGGAGTTGGCGGTGATGTTCGTGCCGATCGCGCCGGGGAAAACTATCGTCGCGGCCACCCTGGTGCCCTGCAGCTCGGCGAACAGCGCCTCCGTGAAGAGCTTCACCGCCGCCTTGCTCGCGCCGTACGCAGCCTGTCCAGGCACCGGGGTGAGCGCCCCCATGCTCGAAACATTGACGATGGACGCCTCGGGCCGCTCGAGCAGATGGGGCAGGAAGGTCTTCGTGGTGTTCACGACCCCCCAGAAGTTCACATTCATGACGCGCTCGATGGTGCCGTACTCCAACTCGGCGATCTTGACGAAAGGCTGGATGATGCCGGCGACGTTGATGAGACCATCGATTGACCGGTGCACGACGAGGATGTCGTCGGGGAGGCTCTCGACAGCGGCACGGTCGGAGATGTTGACCGGATGTACGGAGAGGCGATCACTGCCGGCGAGGCGCACCGTCTCGGCGAGGCCGTCCGCGTCCAGGTCGAGTGCTGCGACGTGCCCGCCCTTCGCGAGCAGGGCGAGCACGACCTCGCGCCCGATGCCATTGCCGCCTCCGGTTACGGCGAAGACTCTGTCGGCGATCTGCATGGTGTGGCTCTCTCTCAGTGTGCGGTTCGTGCGGTACGGGAGTCTCGGCCCGACCTCTCAAGCGGGGTCGGCGACGGGTGCAGGTTGCTCGCGTCGGGTCAGGCGTTGATGAGGGCGCCGCCGTCGGCGTGGAGATTTTGGCCGGTGATCCAGTGGCTGTCGTCGGAGGCGAGGAACACGGTGACCGGCGCGACGTCGTCATAGGGGTTGCCCGCACGACGGAACGGATTCGCGATGAACATCTCCTGCACGCGCTCACGCACCTCCGGACTCAGGGTGGTGAGACCCCCCGAGGCGTTCTCGGTGAGCCCGTTGGGGCAGAGCGTGTTGATCCGGATGTTGTACTGGCCCCACTCTCGGGCGACGCTGCGCGACAGCCCGCGCACGGCCTCCTTGGAAGCCGCGTAGGGCGCGTAATAAGCCTCGCCCGACACCGCTGCCTCCGACGCGAAGTTGATGATCGACGAGCCTGCGCCCTCCTTGTCGCGGAGGTAGGGGAAGCACAGCTTCATGAGGTGCCAGTAGGCGTAGACCGAGCTGCGCATCTCGACGTCGAGATCGTCGATCGTCTTCTCGAGGAACGGCTTCGGGATGGTGATGGTGTGCGCGTTGTTGACGAGTACGTCAATCGTTCCAAACTGCGCCGCCGTGGCGTCGACGAACGCGACGAGATTGTCGTAGTCGGTGATATCCACGGTCATCGCGAGCACCTCGGCGCCCCGCTCCTCGCAGAGCCTCTTCGTCTCCGCCAGCTTCTCTTCGTTCCTCGCGCAGATCGCGAGCTTCGCGCCCTCCGTCGCCATGCGAAGCGCCTGCTGCTTTCCCAGTCCGCTGGAGCATCCGGTGATCAGGACGACCTTGCCGTCGAGCTTTCCTGCCATGTTCATCTTCTTCCGTGTCGTTGCGCTCCGCACCGGAGCTCGCGTCGGGTCCAGCTTCACTGCGTGGGGCGGGCCCGTCGTCGTTCCCGCGGATCGGACCGTGTACTACAAATGAAGCAGTGGTCAACCACCGCGGGCGGTCGCAGGACCCAGAACAATGAAATGGGACCCTTCCGCCGAGCTATGGGCACGCGAAGGCATGCACGAAGCGTTCATCGTCGTTCCACGGCAGCCACTCCGTATCGGCTTCCGGGATGCCGACCGTGGCGAATCGGACCCATGCGCGGCTCATCTCGCGGGAGAGCGTTGCGCGGTAAGGATTCACGCCAACCAGAGGGATGCGCTCGACGGTGCCGAACACGTAGGGGATGTCCAACGAGTGACAGGAGCCGACGAGACCGTCAAGAACGTCGCTCATCTCGCGGAACTCATAGGCCCATACCGAGTCGGCTACCGTCGCGGCGATCGAGGCGAGATCGCGTGCGGGGCCTTCGAAGAGCATTGAACTCAGAACCCGCGCGAAGACGAGGTGCGGTCTCTCGTCGAGCACCTCGGTTGCGGTGGTCGTGAATGCTGCTTCCGCCCGAGGAACTCCCAGCTCTGTCAGCCGCGCGATGGCCTCGTCGGCGGTGAGGTCCACTGTGAATCGTGGATCCGCCGCAAACAGCGACCCGACCTCGTGGGTAGTCCACCCGATCAACAGCTGCTTGCCTGTGAAGCGGGGGGTGGCGACCGGCCAGAAGGGGTGCTCGGGAAGGTGCACCGCGTCGAGTGTCGGTCCGATACCACCCGAGGACTCCATCGACTCGGGCCCGAAGCTGAGCCCCGCCGCGGCGAGAGCATCGGCCTGGAGGTGGATGAGGTCGTCGACCGGGACGTCCAGGAGAGAGGCGACTCCGCCTTCTGCAGCGCCGACAACGCGATCACGGAACTCCGAGGCGGCCGTCTGCGGAAGGACGCGGGGGAACGGCCCACTCATCATGATCGCGCGAGCGAACAGGTCGGTCGCCGCAGGCATGGCGCAGAGTGCGGCGACCTTGGCACCTCCGCCGGACTGCCCGGCGATGGTGACGCGAGAGGGGTCTCCGCCGACCGAGGAGATGTTGTCGCGAACCCACTGCAGTGCCATCACGATGTCGAGCATTCCGGCGTGGGCCGAATCGGGCAGGCCTTCCGCGCGCAGATCGAGGAATCCGAGAATGCCGAGTCGGTGGGTGACGGTGACGATCACCACCTCTTCCGTAGCCGCCAGTACGTCGCCGTTGAACCACATCTCGTTCCCGGATCCCGCGAGATAGCCACCCCCGTGCAGCCACACCAACACGGGAAGCTCTTCCCCTGTGCGCGCCGCAGGGGCCCAGATGTTCAGCCGCAAGCAGTCCTCGCTCGTGGGGCCGCCTTCGAGCGGAGAGCCGTTCCGCGGGTGCATCAAGCGACCGAGGCGGTCGCGGTTGTCGATCTGCGGTGCGCTGGGCCCGAAGATCACCGCGTCGCGGACACCGTCCCAGGCTCTCGGCAGACGGGGCGCGCGGAAGCGGTTCGCTCCCGCGGTGTCGTCGCCGTAACGGACTCCGAGGAGCGTGAACACGCCGCCGGACTCCACGCCGCGAAGCACGCCCTGAGGTGTTGAGATCTCCCTGTGCACGGCCACCGACCAACTCCTTCGTCAGGCGACGCGGGTGCAGGTCAGGACGCGCATCCCGTGTAATAGTGAACACCACCACCAGCGCCTTGACAAGCGGTTGCCACAGCAAGGCGGCGAGACGGTCGATCCTGATCGCGGAAGGCGTAATCGTCGAAGAACGGCTGCCGCCGGACGATGCTGAACGGCCCGCTCCGCCCCCTCGTAACGATTCACGTACAAGAGTGGCAATCGGTTGTCAGTACGGCTATTGTCGGCGGAACGCGACGAAGCGTGTCTCGCGTAAGACGAAGGAGTTTTTATGCAGTCTCTGAGAGCATCCGCCGGAAGCAGCCGCGGATGGCGTCTGGCGGCGGCCGCGGCCGTCGTTGTCGCGACACTGAGTGTCAGCGCATGCTCGCCCGGTGGCGGCGGTACCGAGACAGGCGGCGGACAAGCGCCGACCGAACTCACGATCCCCGTGGCGCGGCAGCCCTCCCAGCTGGACCCTGTCAGTGCCTCATCGGGCACGGATGGGTACATCTGGAAGTCGGTCTACGACACTCTCGTCTTCACCGGACCAGACGGCGAGTACGAGCCGAGGGCTGCTACGGAGTGGTCCTTCTCCGAAGACGGTCTGACGATGAACCTGACGCTTCGCGACGACCTCGTCTTCTCGGACGGCACACCCGCGACCGCGAATGACCTGAAGGCGACACTGGAGCGCATCCGGGACACCCCGGGGCCGAGCCAGCGCGAGGTCGAGGGCATAGCGTCGATCGAGGTCACCAGCGACACGGCGCTGACGCTGACGCTGAGCCAGCCCGACCCCAGCCTCCTGCGGAAGTTCACCGGCCCAGCCGGCATCATCGCGAAGGCGGGCGAGCTGGCGGAACCGGGTTACGGGCAGAACCCGATCGGCTCCGGACCGTACATCCTCGATCTCGAAGCTTCGACGCCCGGGGCGGAGTATGTGCTGACCAAGCGGGATGATCACTGGAACGCCGACAACTACCCCTTCTCAACCGTCACGGTCCGCGTCATCGAAGACTCCACCGCGCTCGAGAACGCACTCCGCTCCGGGGAGGTCGACGTCGCACCGAGCGTGCTTCCCGCCTCGCGTGCCTCACTGGAGTCAGTGCCGGGCATCGAGATCTCCGAGGTCGAGAACACCAGCCAGCAGACCTTGATCATCGCCGACCGGGACGGCACCATTCAGCCGGCCCTCGCCGACGTGCGCGTTCGGCAGGCGATCAACATGGCTTTCGACCGGGAGAACATCGTGGCGAATGCGATGAACGGACTGGGCGCTCCATCCGAGCAGGTGTTCTATCCGACCTTCGACGCCTTCGACGAAGCCCTCAACGACACCTATGAATACGACGTTGAGGGGGCCAAAGATCTGTTGGCAGAAGCAGGCTATCCCGACGGCTTTTCGGTGACGATGCCGAGCATCATCTACTCGGGGCAGCTCGAGCCCGTTGTGGGGCAGGCTCTGGCGGACATCGGGATCGACGTGACATGGCAGCCGATCCCGGCCCAAGACACGGTTACCGCCATCACGTCCAAGTCGTTCCCCCTCGTGGTCTGGCCCGACGGCAACGACCCCGACGGCACGGTCGCCTTCGGTCACTTCTCGCCGCAGGGATTCCTGAACCCCTTCGGCAGCGAGGATCCCGAGCTCACCGAGATGCTCACCCGAGCGCGTGCGGCCGTCTCTGCAGAAGAGGCGAGCGCGGTCTACCAGGAGATCAACGAGTGGGGCGTCGAGAACGCCTGGTCTGCCCCCATCGTCAAGAGCCACTCGCTGGTCGCCGCGCGGGAGGGGTACGCAGTCGTGAACACCTCTTATCAGATCGCCCCGACTCTCGACCAGTTCGACGTCTCCGAGTGACCTGACCGGCGGGGCCGACCGCTTCTGGCGGCCCCGCCGACCCGCGCGCCTGCCTTACCTTCCCCGCCGACCGGCACGCTTGCCGTACTACCCCCACCTCTCTTGAAATCGAGGATTCCTTGCTGAGATACGCAGCGCGCCGGATCGCGACAGGCATCATCCTGATCGTCTTGGTCTCAGCGATCACCTACTGGCTATTGAGCTTCTCGTTCGACAGCATCCTGGCCAACCGGCTTCTGACCGCCGCCAACACCGAGACCGTCGCCGCGCTCAAGGCCGAACTCGGCCTCGACCGTCCGATCCCCGTGCAATACGTGGACTGGCTCGGTCGGGTGCTGACCGGAGACCTCGGCCAGTCCTTCTACACGGGGGAGCCAGTCGCTTCCGCGGTCGCCCGTCGCATGGGGGTGACCTTGTCGGTGATCATCCCGGCGTTGATCATCTCCGTCGTCATCGCCGTGGTGCTCGGCGTTGTCGCTGCAGCCCGAGGCGGCTGGATCGACAAGATGCTGCAGGGCGTCATGCTCAGCGGTCTCCTGATCCCGGGCCTGCTTGTCGCCATTTTCCTCGTGTCGGTTCTCGCCGTCACCCTGCAGGTACTTCCGGCCGGCGGCTACACCTCGCCGCAGGATGACCCCCAGGCATGGGTGCGGTCGATAACGATCCCGGTCATCGTGCTGTGCCTCGGGGGAGCCGCCAACATCGCCACCCAGGTACGCGGCACGATGATCGACGAGCTTCGCAAGGACTACGTGCGGACCCTGCGTACGCGGGGCGTCAGCACGAGAGCGCTGGTACTGCGTCACGCACTGCGCAACGCAGCGGGGCCGGCGCTTACCGTCGCGGGTCTGGAGTTCGGGTCGATGTTCTTCGGCGCGCTCGTCATCGAGCAGGTATTCGCCCTCCCCGGCGTCGGTCTCTACAGCTTCAACGCCTCCATCCAGGGCGACTTCCCGGTCATCATGGGGCTCGTCATTTTCTCCGTCGGTCTCACTGTCGCCATCAACCTCATCACCGACCTGGCCAATGGTTGGCTGAACCCGAAAGCGAGAGTCCATTGAGCGCGACACTGCCCGTCATCGCGGAGACCGTCGATCCGCCCGATCGCAGCTCCCGCCGCAGCACATTCGGCAAGCTCATTCGGGATCCGCAGGCTGTCATCACCGGCACGATCATCCTCGTGATGGTGGTATTCGGGCTGCTCGCGTCTGTGCTCCCTATGCATGAGCCGAACGAAGCGCGCCTCGACTCGTACAACCTTCCTTTGTTCTCCGACACCTACCCCCTCGGTACCGACCAGTTCGGTCGTGACATCTTCAGCCGACTGCTGCACTCGATGAACACCGCGACGGTCTCCGCTCTGATCGGCACCTCGATCGCGCTGGTGATCGGCACCGCGGCCGGCCTGGTCGGGGGCTACTTCCAGCGGGTCAGGGGTGTGACGGAGTGGCTCTTCACGTTGATCATGACCTTCCCCGGTCTGCTCCTGCTCATCCTGCTGATGCCGCTCACCGCGGGCGACTACCGCTACACGATGGCCATCTTCGGTGTGCTTCTGTCGCCGGGCATCTACCGCATCGTGCGCAATCAGACGATCGGCGTCGGCCGCGAGCTTTACGTCGACGCGGCTCGAGTCTCCGGCGTGACGAACACGCGCATCCTCGCGCGACACGTCCTGTCGGTCGTCCGTGGGCCGATCATCGTCGCGACGTCGTTCCTCGCCGGATCGGCGATCGGAGTGCAGGCGGGGCTCGCGTTCCTCGGAGTCGGTTCGAAGGAGATCCCGAGCTTCGGGGCGATGATCGGCGACGGATTCCGCAACCTGTATGTCGATCCGCTGCAGTACATCTGGCCGTCGCTGTGGCTCGGTCTGCTCACGGCGTGCCTGGTCCTTTTCGGAAACGCCCTTCGGGACGCGTTCGAGGGTGCCCGTCCCCGCCCGGCGAAACTCACCGTCAACGGCACCGCTCTCGACGAGGTGAAGCAGCGCGCCGCCGACCACAAGGCCGGAGCCATGCTCGACGTGCACGATCTCGGAATCGCCTACCAGTCGCCCTCCGGGGACCGCGTCGAAGTAGTCCGCGGAGTGTCGCTGCAGGTCAACCCCGGCGAGGTCCTCGGGCTGGTTGGCGAGTCCGGATCAGGCAAGACGCAAACCGCTTTCGCCGTCCTGGGCGTCCTGCCGTCGGAGGCGATCGTCACACGCGGCTCGGTCCTCGTCGAAGGGCGTGAACTGCTGGGGGCGAAGCAGAAGGATCTGCATGCGCTGAGGGGCTCGACCATCGCGTACATCCCCCAGGAGCCGATGTCGAACCTCGATCCCGTCTACACCATCGGTGCCCAGATGGTCGAAGGGCTCCGGGCATCCTCGAGCATGTCGCGGAAGGACGCTGTGGCGCGGGTGCTCGCCCTGCTCGAGAGGGTGGGAATCGCGGACCCCCAGCGCACCTTCGACTCCTATCCCCACCAGGTCTCGGGAGGCATGGCCCAGCGCGTGCTGATCGCTGGTGCAGTCGCAAGTCGACCGAAGCTCCTGATCGCCGACGAGCCGACGACGGCGCTCGATGTGACGGTGCAGGCCGAGATCCTCGACCTGCTCCGCGACCTCCAGCAGGAGATCGGCATGGCGATCATCCTCGTCACGCACAACTTCGGAGTCGTCGCCGACATCTGCGACCGCATCGCGGTTATGCGGAACGGCGAGGTCGTCGAGACGGGCGGCACCCGAGAGGTATTCGCCGACCCGAAGCATCCGTACACGCGAATGCTCCTCGACGCGATCCTCGACGAGAGCACGGTCCGCTCGGATGGTCCGCCCGCACGACCCATCACCCTCGAGGAGCAGGGATCATGAGCCACAGCCTCTTGGAAGTGAACGACCTGAAGGTCAGCTATCCCGTCAGCGGATTCCGCAAGCCGCCCGTCGAGGTCGTGCACGGCGTGTCTTTCTCGATCGGCGTCGGCGAGACGCTGGGCATCGTGGGGGAGTCGGGCTCGGGCAAGACCACCATCGGAAGGGCCATCCTGGGCCTTGCGCCGGTCTCGAGTGGAAGCGTACGGTTCGCGGGCCAGGAGATCTCCAAAGCGACGGGTACGCATCGGCGGGAGCTCGCGAAGCACCTGCAGGTCGTGTTCCAGGATCCTTACACCTCGCTCAACCCCTCCCTGACCGTGGGCGACACGCTCAGCGAACCCCTCGTCGTGCAGGGTGCGACTCGCCGAGACGCCCAAGCGCGGGTGCTCGACCTCCTCGACCGCGTGGGGCTGCCGAAGAACGCGGCCGAGCGGTTACCCCGGGAGTTCTCCGGTGGCCAGCGGCAGCGTGTGGCGATCGCCCGGGCGCTTGCGCCCGAGCCCGAGCTGATCGTGTGCGACGAGCCGGTATCCGCCCTCGACCTGTCGACCCAGGCTACGATCCTCGACCTGCTCGTCGATGTGCAGCGCAGCACCGGCGTCGCCTATCTATTCATTTCCCACGATCTGACCGTGGTGCGACACATCAGCCATCGCGTCGGGGTGGTGTACCGGGGCGAGATCATCGAGGAAGGCACCGCGGCCGCCGTCACATCGGAACCGGAGCATCCGTACACTCAGCGGCTGCTGCTCGCCGCCCCGGTCGCCGATCCGGTGCGCCAGGAAGCGCGTCGCGCCAATCGGGTACGGCTGAGGGAAACCCAGCGCGAGCAGGACGTCCAGGCGGGCGTCAGCCAGTAGGCACCGTCTCCGCGCCCGACAACGGGCGGCAGTCACGTCACCGACAGGAAAAGGAGGACCCGATGGAGGGTCTCAGGGACAAGGTCATCGTATTCGCAGGAGCCGGCGGTATCGCCACCGCCGCAGCGGCGATTCTGGGAGCCGGCGGAGCCCGACTCGTAGTGGGAGACGTCTCGCCGGCATCGGCCGAGCGCACCGTGCAGGCCGCCGCCGAGGGAGGCGGCGAGGGCGTGGCGACGACTCTGGACATCGCCGACGAGGAGCAGGTGAAGGCGCTCATCGATCTCGCGATCGAGCGATACGGCAAGATCGATGGCCTCTTCAACGTCGCCGCGAACGTCGACCCGTCGCAGGTCGAGCAGGACACCAATGTGGTCGACATCGACCTCGGAGTCTGGCAGCGAATGATCGATGTCAATCTCACCGGGTACCTCCTGACGGCGCGGTACGCGATCCCACACCTCGTCGAGGCCGGTGGCGGATCGATCGTCAACACGTCCTCCGAGGCGGTCTACGCCGGGATGGAGGAAAAGATCGCCTACTCCGCGACAAAGTCCGGTGTGAATGCGCTCACCCGCCACATCGCGCGGAAGTACGGCAAGCAGGGCGTGCGCGCCAACACCGTCTCTCCGGGGCTCGTGCTGACTCAGCAGACCGAGGCGAACCTGCCGGAAGAGTTCCGGGAGCGGATCCTGGCGATGACGCCGTCGACACGCAACGGCGAGCCGGCCGACATCGGCGCTACGGTCGCCTTCCTGCTGTCCGACTCCGCGGCGTGGATCACGGGTCAGGTGCTCTCGATCAACGGTGGCACCTCGATGCGACCCTGAGAGGACATCCATCCGCAACGAGGCGTCGGCGACGAACCGGCGCCTCGTTGCTATGCCTACGCGTCGAACCGAAGGCCGAGGAGGATCGTCGTCGCCTCGGCGGCGACGAAGGAGATGGCGATCTCGTGGCGACCCGGGGCGATGTCGATGGGCGCACCGTGTTTCCCAGGGCGCACGGTGGCAACCGTCGACCCGTCGACGATGACGTCGAGCTCGCACGTGCCCTCGAAGTCGACGGCGACCGAGGTGACCGGATGCTCGTTCTCGAGATACCGGAACACGATCGTGTCTCCCGCCGAAGCATCCGTGACCGCCTCACTGCCCGCGAACGGGGCGATCCGAGCAGTGCCATCGACCGCGCAGGCCTCGTAGGCGGGAATGAGCTCGCCGGGAGCGTACGGATGGCCGGCGCCCTGCGAGGTCATGAGCACCTCGGCGATCGCGCCGCCGGGGCCGAACTCGATCGGCTCCATGCACGCGCGTCGCCAATTCGCACCGCCCCGTGACGAGCGGTGGTAGAAGACGTACCACTGCCCGTCGACGCACTCGATGGACCCGTGGTTGTTCCACGACATCGGGTCGCAGTCGGCGTTGTCGATGATGACGCCGCGGTAGTCGAACGGCCCGGTCGGGCTCGTCGAGGTGGCGTAGCCGAGACAGGTCGGGGCTCCGCGCGAGGTGTCGGCGAACACGAGGTAGTAGATGCCGGCGCGCTTGCGCATCGAACACCCCTCGTGGAAGTGGTGCTCCGCCTCCGTCGCGATCTGCTCGACGAGCGAATCGGTGTCGAGAGTCACCATATCGCGGTGCAGTCGTGCCACCTTCGCCTGGAACTGCCCCCAGTAGAGGTAGGCCTGGCCGTCGTCGTCGACGAACACGGCGGGGTCGATCTGCGAGATCGGAAGCCGTCGGGCATCTCGGAAGGGGCCTGCGGGGTGGTCGGCGACGGCGACGCCCTCGCTGTCGTCGGAGAGGCAGAAGTAGAGGTAGTACCTGCCGTTCCGCTCAATCGCGTCCGGTGCATAGAGAAGAGGCTCGACCGGCTGCCGCTGCGCCGTCGCCCTCCGCACACCTGCAGCGAACTGCTCGAACGGCACCTCCATCGCCCCGGGTGGAAGCATTGCGCGGGCGTACTCCGGCAGCTCGTCGTACGACGTGACGCCGTCGAGGAACGAGCGTCCGGACGGCTGCTCGCTCCCTGCCCACGGCACGTCGGCCGTGGTGAACGAGGTGGGGTGAACCGTCCAGTCGACGAGGTCCGCGGTCGACGCGACCCGGTACTCGGGGCTGCAGTAGCCCTCCTCGCGGCGGTCGAGGCTGCCGTAGAGGTAGAGCCGGCCGTCGGGCATCACCCGCGCCTCACCGTCGGGAATGTGGATGGCCAGCGGCAGAAGGGGATTCCGGTGGGGTCCGGGAGCATCTGGAAGGCGGCGCACGGCGGCTATCCGGCGACCGCGGCTTGGGCTTCCTTGCGTGCGGACTGCAGCGCGCGGAATACGTCTGCCTCAACGACGGGACCTGAGCCCGGGATGTTGCTCAGCATGTATCGAAGGGACATCTGCCCCTCTTGCGAACTCGCCAGCGGCTGCTTCCAGTAGGCCTTGAGGAACGGGTGGTGCTCGAGGATCGCTTCGAATGCCGCATCCCACGCCGCGGGGAAGACGATGATCTCGCCCACCGGGGTGTCGAGGTCGAACTCGGGCATCTCGAACACCTCGCGTTCGTAGGACCAGGTGTGATCTCCGCTCCCGACCTCCAATACGAGGCCCGTCGGATGCAGCGGCGGCACCACCCGGGCCGTGACGCCCTCCGGGATCGACACGTCGAGCGAGACGAGGTCGCCTTCCAGCCGCCACGAGACGGAGATCGCCCCGTTCACCGTGTGCTGCGACACCGACGCGGACGTGAGGCCGCCGCCCACCAGCGGGGCGATCTCGACGCGGGTGTAGCCGGGTTCGAGCGCGCTGAGCCCGCCGATGCGGCGATGCATCCAATCGGAGACGGCACCCAGTGCGTAGTGGTTGAGCGAGGTCATCGCCGACGGGTGCAGCGTCCCGTCGGGCCGGACGGCGTCCCACCGCTCCCAGATGGTCGTCGCGCCCTGGGTCACCGGATACAGGAAGGAGGGGCTCTCAGTCTGCATGAGCAAACGGAACGCCACCTCGGTCTGACCGGTCTCGACCAAGGCGTCGAGCACGTGCGGCGTGCCCGCGAATCCCGTCGCGATACGGAAGCCGGCGTCGGCGACCTGGGTGGCGAGTCGCTCGCCGGCTCTGGCCTTGCGGGTGTCGTCCAGGATCCCGAACCGGATGGCCAGGGCGTACGCCGTAGGCGACTCCCCGACGATGCGCCCCGACGGCGCGACGTACTCATGCAGGAAGGCCTGCCTGGCCCGCTCGGAGAGCATCCCGTATCGTTCGGCGTCGTCATCGTGTCCGAGTAGGCGGGCGATCGCGGCCAGTTCACCGGAGACCCGCACGAAGTACGCCGACGCGACGAGGTAGCGATCCGCCTTGGCGAGGTCGGGTCGGTCCCCTGGGGCATCCGGATCCAACCAGTCGCCGAACTGGTAGCCCCTCGCCCACAGCCCATTGACGTCGAGCAGCGCCTCGACGCTGTCGACGAACTTCACCCCCGACGTGTAGTTCTGCTCGAGCAGCGCCAGGTCGCCGTACTCCTGGTAGAGAGCCCAGGGCAGGCTGACGACCACGTCGCCCCACAGTGCAGTGGGCGCCTGCTTGCGGCCGGTGATCTGCGGCACGTACCAGGGCACGTACCCCAGCTCCTCCTGCTCGGCGGCAACATCCGCGAGCCACGAGGAAAGCACGCCGCGCACGTCGTACAGGAGCGCGGCGGTGGCCCCGAAGGCGTTGATGTCCCCGGTCCAACCCAGGCGCTCGTCGCGCTGCGGGCAGTCGGTCGGGAGGCCGACGAAATTATCGCGCATGCCCCACACCGAGTTCGCGTGCAGCTTGTTCAGCAGAGGGTCGGACGACTCGAACCACGCCGTGCGCGTCATGTCGCTGTGCACGACCACAGCGTCCACGTCTGCAGGCTCGAGGGCGCCGGGCCATCCGGTGATCTCGGCGTAGCGGAAGCCGTGGAACGTGAAGCGGGGCTCCCACTCCTCGACGCCCTCACCGCTGAGGATGTAGCGGTCAATCGCCTTGGCCGTGCGGAGGTTCACCGTCTCGAGCTCACCGCCGGGGGTGAGCAGTTCGCCGTGGCGGAGCGTCAGCTCCGTGCCCGCGGGGCCGGTCACGCGAAGGCGGACCCAGCCGGAGATGACCTGCCCGAAGTCGATGACGTGCGCTCCGGCGGCAGGAGTCGTAACCTCGAGGGCCGGCAGCACCTCGATGCGCCGGATCGGTTCCGCTGTGCGGTCCTCGAGAGTGGAGAGGTCCCACGGATACACCTCAGCGGGAACCCAGTCCGACGCGTCGTAGCCCGGCTCGCTCCATCCGGTCGGATGCAGCCGCGCGTCGTACACCTCGCCGTCGTAGAGGTCGTCCTCGACGACCGCGCCCGTCGACACGACGAACTGGTCGGATGACGCGATCGAGGTCACCCTTCCGTCGGTGTCAGTGAGAGTCAACTCGAGCCAGACCGACGGGCGGTCGGCGTAGAACTTCGACGCGCCGTCCCAGCCCAGACGTCCGACGGCCCAGCCGCGCCCGACGATCGCGCCCAGCACGTTCTCGCCGGACTGCAGCAGGTCGGTCACGTCGTGCTCGGACACGATGATTCGGTGGCGGTACGACGTCCACCCGGGGGAGAGCACCTCGTCGCCGACACGGTGTCCGTTAATCCACGGCTCGGCGAGGCCGAGCGCGGTCACGCGGAGCGTCGCGCTCGCCGGTGCCTCGACGAGCTCGAAGACGTTACGGACGTGAGGGGCGGCCTCGCCGAGCGACTCGGGAGCTCCGATGAACAGAGCCTGGCTCTCAGCGCCTCGTTCGATTGACATCCGTCGGTTCTCCATCCACTTCGTTGGGGGTGACCTTGCGCCCAGGAGGACCCGGTGAGGTCACGGAGCAACCCGGAGGGTGCTTCGACCAGTGAACCACTAGTCGAGCGAATTTGACAACCGATTGCCAAGTTCGATTCGAAGGTAAGGGATCGATGCGGTCTTAGTCCGGCGACGACGTGGAGTCGCGGGAGATGAAGACCGTCGGGGGCCGGTGCGACGCGTCACCACCATCGTGGTCGGCGGTGAGGAGCCGTACGGCGGTCTCGCCCAGTTCGCCGAGCGGGCTCCGGATGGTGGAGAGGGCGGGAGTGGGCAGATCCGCCCCGAAGATGTCGTCGAAGCCGATGATGCTGATCCGTCCGGGGACGGAGATCCCCCGATCCTGGCAGGCACGGAGCAGGCCGATGGCCATCAGGTCGTTGTAGGCGAGCATCGCGGTGGCCCCGGACGCGAGTATCCGGGGTAGGAGCTCCGCCCCGCCCTCCATGGTCGGAGCCCCTGGACCGATGTCGACGACCGACATGCCTTCGGCCACCGCCAGGTCGAAGAGCGTCTGCCACCGAAGCGAGTTCATCCAGGAGGTGGTCGGGCCCGAGACGTAGCAGAAGGAGCGGTGACCGAGGGACTTGAGGTGGAGGACGGCGGCCTCGAGCCCGGGACGAGCGTCGGGTACGAGGGACGGGACGCCGGCGACCGTGCGGTTGACCACGACGATCGGCTTGATGTCGGCGAGCTCGCGGATCTGATTGTCCTGCAGCCGCGAGGCGACGAGCACGATCCCGTCGACCGAGGGCTGCAGGCGATGCGCGGTCTGCAGCTCGAGCTCGGGGGACTCCTGGGATTCGGCGAGCACGAGGATGTGGCTCTGAGAGCTCGTGACACGCTCCGCCGCGCGGATGAGGTCGAAGTAGACGGGATTCGTGATGTCGGAGAGGAGGAGGGCGAGCGTGCCGGTGCGGCCCGTGGGGAGGGCCCGCGCCATGGGGTTCGTGCGGTAGTCGAGGTCTGCGGCGACGGCACGGATGCGCTTCTCGGTATTGATGTTGATGCGGCCGGGCTTCGTCAGGGCCCGGGACACCGTCGAGGGGCTGACGCCCGCGGCCACCGCGATGTCGTAGATCGTCGTGGGCGGCTTCCGGTTGCCAGTGCTGCGAGGCACAGACGACTCCTCTGTTGTCATGCCGATCCTCCGCTCGCGCCGCGTCGATGCTCATCATCGCATAACCACCGTCGGCGGTCGGTATGGCAATCGGTTGACAGGCGACCGACAAGATGGCTCAATAAGCAACATGCATTCGCAACGGCGCGACCCTGACCGCCTCCTTCCGGCTGACCCTGCGGCGCGCTCGATCGCGAGAGGTCTGCACGAGCGGGTTCGCGACGCCCCGATCCTCTCTCCCCATGGGCATGTGCCGGCGACGCTCCTCGTCGACGACCCGCCGTTCGTCGACGCTGCCGACCTGTTCCTCACGCACGATCACTACATCACCCGGCTGCTGCACGCCATGGGAGCGGATCTCGCCGATGTGCGCGCCGGCAGCGATCCCCGGGAGGCGTGGCGCCTACTCGCGTCGCAATGGCACCGGTTCGCCGGCACGGCGTCGGGGTACTGGGTCGAGGAGGCGCTTGACGAGGTCTTCGGCATCGACGTGCCCTTCGGCCCCGAAACTGCGGACGAGCTGTTCGACTCCATCGGGGCGAACCTCGCCCGGCCCGAGTTCCGGCCCCGCGCACTGTTCGAGCGGTTCCGGATCGAGTTGATGGCGACCACCGACGACCCGCTCGACGACCTCGCGCCGCACGCGGCCCTCGCGGCATCCGGTCTCGGCGGACGCGTCGTCCCGACCTTCCGGCCAGACAAGTACATCGACCCCGACGCTGCCGGGTTCGCGACGGCGGTTCCGGCCCTGCTCGCGGCGACCGGGTATCCGGCGACCTTCGAGGGGTATCTGCAGGCATTAGAGGCGCGACGCGAGCACTTCGCGCGGCACGGAGCGGTCTCGACGGATCACGGGGTCGAAGAGCCGTTCACCGCAGATCTTGACGCCGCCGACGCCGAACGGCTCTTCCAGTCGGTGCGCCGAGGGTCCGCCGACGCCGCTGACCGTCGCGTCTTCCGTGGGCACATGCTGCTGCAGATGGCCAGGATGAGCGTCGACGACGGTCTCGTCATGACCCTCCACGCTGGAGTGCTGCGCAACCACAGCTCGTCGACGTTCGAGCGATTTGGCGCCGACACGGGGCACGACATCCCGGTGCCGACGTCGTTCACCCGGGGGCTCCGCCCGCTGCTCGAGCGGTTCGGGCTGGCGAAGGACTTCCACCTGGTGCTGTTCACAGTCGACGAGACGACGTTCTCGCGCGAGCTCGCGCCTCTCGCCGGGTTCTACCCCGGCGTGTACGTGGGGGCACCGTGGTGGTTCCTCGACTCGCCCGACGCCATGGGCCGGTATCGCGCGGCCGTCACCGAGACCGCCGGCTTCTATCGCACGTCGGGCTTCATTGACGACACCCGCGCGTTCCTCTCCATCCCTGCGCGGCACGACACCGCGAGGCGTGCGGATGCCGCGTTCCTCGCGGACCTCGTCGTCGCCGGCCGACTCTCCATCGGCCACGCCGAGCGCATCGCCGACGACCTCGTCAGCGCCATCCCCCGAGAGGTGTTCAAGCTGTGACCGACTTCATAGTGCCGGAGCTGCTCTCGAGGGCGGCTTCGCCATCAATTACCCCGACGCCACCGGTGCGCATCGTGCACCTCGGTCTTGGCGCATTCCACCGCGCCCACCAGGCCTGGTACACCTCTCGGGCGGTGGATGCCCACGAGTGGGGGATCGCCGCCTTCACCGGGCGGAGCGCCGAGCTCGCCGAGCGGCTCGGTGCACAGGATGGCGTCTACACGCTGATCGAGCGGGGGCCCGCAGGGGACCGGTTCGAGCTCGTGTCGAGCATCGTCGAGGTGCACGCCGGTGACGACGTCGATCGCTTCGCCGAGCTGCTCGCCGACCCACGGGTCGTGGTGCTGACCCTCACGATCACCGAGGCGGGCTACCGCCTCCGCGGCGACTCGACCCTCGACCTCGACGACGCGGGCACCGTTCACGATATGGCGGCGCTGACGGAGCACCTCGCGTCGGACGGGGCATCCGCACCGCTATTGACGACAGCGCTGGGGAAGATCGTGCTAGCGCTCGACGGGCGTCGCCGGCTGGGCGCTCCGACGCTGGCGATCGTGCCATGCGACAACATTCCGGGCAACGGACAGGTGCTGGCCGCGGCTCTCAGCACGCTGACGCACCGGGTCTCACCGGCTCTCGCCGAGTGGATGACGACGGGCGTGAGCGTCGTCTCGACCTCGGTCGACCGCATCACCCCCCGCGAGACGCCGACGGATGCCGCGACCGTACTCGACGGCACCGGACGGGTCGACCGTGCCCCCGTCGTGACGGAGGCCTTCTCCGACTGGGTGCTCAGTGGGGACTTCCCGTCCGGGCGGCCCGGGTGGGAGACCGCCGGGGCCCGCTTCGTCGACGACATCGAGCCGTGGGAGGCGCGCAAGCTGTGGCTCCTCAACGGCGCGCACACGCTGCTCGCCGCTCTCGGCCCGCTACGCGGGCACCACACGGTGGCCGAGGCCGTCGCCGACCCGGTCTGCAGATCCGCCGTGGAGACGCTGTGGGACGAGGCATCCCGCCACTTGCCCGATCTCGAGCTCGACTCCTACCGCGACGCTCTGCTCGCCCGCTTCGAGAACCCCCGCATCGAGCACCGGCTCGCCCAGATCGCCCTGGATGCGGAGACCAAGCTGCGCCACCGCATCGTGCCGGTCGCCCTTCGGGAACGCGCCGCCCGACGCTCGGGATCGGGGTGCGCGCTGGCGGTCGCCGCCTGGATCGCGGCGACGAGTCGCGACGCCGAATCCGCCGGGTCCGCTCCGGTGGGCTCAGACGTCACGCGGTCGGCGATCGCCCGCCTGGACCTTGGCCTCGCCGGAGACGAGAGCTTCGTCGACGAGGTGGGACGCGCGGCTAGGCGTCTGATGCTGCAGGAGGAACGGGGATGACCGGGGCGGGGGCCACGATGCCGGTGTCGACGGTGTCGCCCACATCCGCAACCAGGAGATCGAGCAGCGCGTCGATCGAACCGCTGATATCAACGCCCTCCTTGTCGAAGAGCCACTGATGGCGCACCCCGTCGGTGAACGCCAGCAGGATCACCGCCAGCGCCTCGGGGGTAAGATCCGCCGTCAGCCGATCCTCGTCGCGGAGGCGCCGGAACATCCTCGCGTAGAAGCTCCGGATGCCGGCGTATCGCTCGGCGAGGGCTTTATGCGCGGGATGCTCGGCGACCGACGCCTCGCCCGAGAGCACCGCGTCGAGCTCGAGAAGACCGAGCGGAGTCGTGAAGGGGGAGTTCGTGCAGGTCGCACTGGTGAGGTAGAGCCGGGCATCCGCATCGGTGCTGCCGGGGTCCGCGCCGAGATCCTCGGCGATCTGGTGATCCCGACGCTCGATCACGGCCAGCAGGAGATCCTCCTTGGTGGGGAAGTGGTGCAGGAGACCAGTGTGGCTCACGCCCGCACGGCGGGCGACCCCGGCCATGGTCGCCGCGTGGAACCCCGTCTCGGCGAAGACCTCCATGCAGCACTCCACGATGCGCCGCCGGACCTGCTCGGATTTCGCGTAGGAGCCGCGTTCCCCGCCCTGGGGCATGGTGGCGTCCTTTCCGCAACGAAATTAGTAACTGGCTAGTAGTTTCATGCTAGCTTATGGCAACCGGTTACCAAGGATGGATCGACGATGACCACTTTCCCTGACGGCTTCCTCTGGGGGGCGTCCTCCGCGCCGCACCAGATCGAGGGCAACAACGTAGGCAGCGACTTCTGGGCGAACGAGGGCCGGGTGCCCGGCATGGAGTTCAGCGGCGATGCCTGCGACAGCTACCACCGCTACCCCGAGGACATGAGGCTGCTGGCGGATGCCGGCTACACGTCGTACCGGTTCGGCGTCGAGTGGGCGCGCATCGAGCCCCGCCCGGGGATGATCTCGAATGCCGAGCTCGCACACTACCGCCGCATGATTGACACGGCGCTGCAGCTCGGACTCACCCCGGTCGTGACGCTGCACCACTTCACCAATCCCCGGTGGCTCGCCGACGAGGGCGGCTGGCTGTCGGACTCCACGGTCGATCGCTTCACGGCTTATGCGGAGGCGGTGACCGGCATCCTCGACGGCGTCGAGTGGGTCGCGACGATGAACGAGCCGAACATGCTCGCGATGATGACCGGGATGTCGCGCAGGGTCGCCGATCCCAAGGCGACGAAGAAGTGGATGAGCCCGACGGTGGAGGGCGAGGCCGGTGCGGCGGGTGCGCGCCCCCAGCTGCCCCCGCCCGACCTCGAGGTTGGGCAGCGCCTCATCGACGCGCATCACGCGGTGCGCGACCTCGTGCGCAGCCGCACCGGCGCGAAGGTCGGATGGACTGTCGCGAACCGGGCGTACGAGGCGCTGCCGGGCGGCCAGGAGAAGGCGGACGAGTTGAGCCGCATCTGGGAGGACGTGTACCTGGAGGCGGCGAGAGGCGACGACTTCATCGGCGTGCAGTCCTACTCGACCTTGACCGTCGGGCCCGACGGCCTGGTGCCGCATGAGCCGAAGTCTGACGACACCCTCGTCGGCACGCCCTATCGCCCAGACGCCCTCGGCATCGCCGCCCGCCATGCCTGGGAGGTCACCGGCGGAGTGCCGATCCTGGTCACCGAGAACGGAATCGCCACCTCCGACGACACGCAGCGCATCGCCTACACCGAGGGAGCGCTTGAGGCACTGGCCGGGGCGATCGCCGACGGCATCGACGTGCGCGGTTACCTGCACTGGACTCTCCTCGACAACTTCGAGTGGGGCCACTGGGCGCCGACCTTCGGCTTGATCGCCGTCGACCGCACCACCTTCGTGCGCACGCCCAAGCCGAGCCTCACCTGGCTCGGGTCCGTCGCGAAAGACAACGGCGCGGCCGTAGGAGCATCGCGCCCGTGAAGGCTCAGCGGTGGGCGGTCGTCGGCACTGGGAGGATCTCGCAGAGCGTCGTGCCGGATCTCGCATCCGTCGACGGCGTCGAGATCGTGCTCTTGCACGGCCGTGATGCCGAGAGGACGGAGCGGTTCGCCGATGAACACGGCATCCCCTCCTGGACGACCGACTACGACGCGGTGCTGGCGGATGCCTCCGTCGACGCGCTCTACCTCTCGACGCCGTTCGCGACACACGCGGGGATGACCCGGCGGGCGCTCATCGCCGGCAAGCACGTGCTGGTGGAGAAGCCGATGGCTCTGAACGCCCGCGAGGCAGACGAGCTGTTCGCCCTGGCCTCGGAGAACGGCGTCTTCCTGATGGAGGGGATGTGGATGAAGTTCAATCCCGCCTTCCGCCGACTCCACGAGGAGATCGCCGCGGGGCTCATCGGAATCCCCCGCAGCGTCCGCGCCGGATTCTCGGTTCCCTTCCCGAAGGACGGCGGCAGCCGATGGGACGTGGCTCGAAGCGGCAGCACGCTGCTCGACCAGGGGATCTACCCCGTGACTCTCGCGCACACCGTGCTCGGTGAGCCGACCACGATCCACGCCACAGGGTCCGTGCGAACCGACGGGCTCGACACCGAAGCGCATTTCACCCTTGAGTTCGACGGGGGAGCCTTCGCCCACGGTGCGTGCGGCATGCTCGGCTTCGCCGACCTGTCGGCCTCCATCAGCGGCACCGCGGGATGGATGACCCTTCCCGCTCCGTTCTGGTCGACAACCGCCCTCGAGCTGCACGCCGGCACCGCGGAGGCGATCTTCGTGACACCGACGCTGCTGGCGCTCGACAAGGAGGGGAACGGCTACGTGCCGATGCTGCGCGCCGTCGCGCAGGCAATCGACGACGGCCTGATCGAGCATCCCGTTCACTCCGCGTCCGACACGGTCGCCGTGTTCCGCACCCTCGATTCCCTCAAAAAACTGCTCGTCGCCGCGGGCCAGGACCAGGAGACATCATGACCATCCTCGAAGCCGAGACCCCTCCCGGGACCGCGACGACCACCCGTCCGGCACCGAAAGAGCGGGAGCCCATCCACGCGATCCGGCGTGCACCGAGCATTTCCCTCGACGGCAGCTGGCAGTTCCAGCTGCTGCCGAACCCGGCCGCGCCGCGTTCGGAGGCGTGGGAGCAGGCGGAGGTGCCCTCGCTCTGGACGATGACGTCGGAGGTGGACCGACCGTTCTACACGAACGTGCCGATGCCCTTCGACGAGGTGCCGCCGATGGTCCCGGAGAAGAACCCGACCGGCGTCTACCGGCGCACGGTCGAACTGGGCGTCGAGCCCGGGACGCGCGCGATCCTGCACGTCGGAGCCGCCGAGGGCCAGCTCACCGTCGTCGTCAACGGCGTCGCGTTCGCGCCGAGCACCGACTCGCATCTCGAGGCGGAGTTCGACGTCACGGATGCCATGCGCGACGGAGTCAACGAGGTCGAGCTGATCGTCGCCAAGTGGTCGGTGGAGAGCTACCTCGAAGATCAAGACCAGTGGTGGCACGCGGGGATCTCGCGCTCGGTCTGGATCTCGCTGGTGCCGAGCATCCGCATCGCCGACGTCGTGGCGCATGCCGAGTGGGACCACATCGAGGCGTCGGGAACGCTGTCTCTCGACGTCACGACCCACGGCCTCGGGCAGCGCACCGACGGCGGGTACCGGGTCAGGGTCGAGTTCCAGGGCGACTCGCACGAGAGGGACGTCGCGCCACGGGTCGCCGCCCCCACCCTCCCGAAGCCGGCGAAGGGGCGGGAGACCCGCCCCGCGCCAATGATGCCCGACGACTTCATGGACCTGCTGAGCATCCAGGCAGCGAGCGCGCCCATCCCGACCGAGTTCCGGGCCATGCCGAACATGAACGCGATGACCATGCCGAGCTTCGGCATCGCCGGCACGTCGAAGATTGCTATCGGCACGGTCGACGTCACGCCCTGGTCGGCGGAGCGCCCGACGCTCTACGGCGTCACGGTCACGCTGCTCGACCCGGACGGAGTCGAAGTCGACTCCGTCGCAGTGCAAGTCGGCTTCCGTACGGTGCGGATCGTCGGCAAGGACCTCCTCGTCAACGGTAAGCGCGTGCTCATCCAGGGCGTCGACCGGCACGACATCGACGACCGCACTGGGCGGGTGATCAGCCATGAGCGCATGCTGAACGAGCTCTCGCTGCTGAAGCAGTTCAACGTCAACGCCATCCGCACGGCGCACTATCCGAATGCTCCCGAGTTCCTCGACCTCTGCGATGAAATCGGCTTCTACGTCGTCGACGAGGCGGACGTCGAGGCGCACGGATTCGCGTCGATCATCCCCGACGACCCGCGATACCTCCCGCCGATCGTCGAGCGCGTGTCGCGCATGGTCGTGCGCGACCGCAACCACCCGTCGGTGATCGTCTGGTCGCTCGGCAACGAGTCCGGTCACGGCGCGGCCCTCACCGCGGCCGCAGCGTGGGTACGCGAGGCCGACCCGTCCCGCCCCGTCCACTACGAGGGCGGGATCTCCCTTGACTGGCACGGCGGGCGGGATGTGACCGACATCGTCGGCGCGATGTATCCGTCGTTCGCCGCTCTCGAGGGCTACGCGAACGACGAGCGAACCGACCGGCCGCTGATCCTCTCGGAGTACGCGTACTCACAGGGCAATGCCACCGGCGGGCTCGCCGAGTACTGGCGCATGTTCGAGACGATGCCGGCCCTGCAGGGCGGCTTCATCTGGGAATTCACCGACCACGCGCTCGACCCCGACGGCAGCGGCAGGCCGAAGTACGGCGGCGACTTCGGCGACGAGGGCCACAACGGGGCGACCATGCTGAACGGCATCGCCTTCTCGGATGCCACACCGAAGCCGGCGATGTACGAGATGCGGGGCATCTTCAGCCCGGTGAAAATCACCTCGGATGCCGCCTCCGCACTCGAGGGCGTCATACGCGTGCGCAGCCGGAGGCACTTCGCCGATCTGAGCGACCTCCGCTTCGACCTGGTGATCGAGACCCGCGCGGGGCGGACCGCTCCGGTCGAGGTCGAGGTCGCCCTCGCGGCAGGCAGCGAGGACACCGTCGCAATCCCGCCGTCGGTCGTGCAGCTTCTCGCGGGCGACGACGCGCTGGCGTTGTCGCTCATCGTGAGCACGGCGTCGGAGTCGATCTGGGCGACAGCGGGCACCGAGCTCTCCGTCGAGCAGGTGGTGCTGCCGCGCCGGCCGCTGCTTCTGCCGAGCGGCACCGCGGAGGTCGCAGTAACCGCGGACGGCACCGTCGAGCACGCTCTCCTTAAGAGCGGCCCGCGGCTGTGCCTCTGGCGGGCGTTGATCGACAACGACAGCTCCTTCGCGCTCGACAAGCGCTTCGTGAGGTCGGGCTTCTTCTCGCTGATCGAGCGCTCGGTCGACGTCGAGCGAGTCGGCGACGCGGTGGAAGTGATCATCCGCTACGGCACCGCCTGGGACGAGGAGGTCGTGCACGCCCGTCGCATCAGCGCCATCGACGGCGGATTCCGATTCGAGGAGCAGGTGACACTCCCCCCGGGAACCACCGACGGATTGCGCGTGGGCGTCGAGTTCGAGCTAGAAGGCGCCTACACCGATGCGAGCTGGGTCGGCCTGGGCCCGTGGGAGAACTACCCCGACCGCAGCGACTCCGCCCTGCACGGTCGATGGACGAGCTCGATCGACGACCTCGCGACCCCGTACTTGATTCCGCAGGAGAACGGCACGCGCGGCGGCATCGACGAACTCCAGATCTCGGGTGCGTCGGGCCTCGCGCGAGCGCGCTCGGAGCAGCCGCTACACGCGAGCGTGTCGCGGTTCACGGTCGAGGAGCTCGAAGAGACCACGCACTGGTGGAAGCTGCCCGAGAGCGAGCGCACCATCGTGCACCTCGACATCGCGCACCGCGGCGTCGGCACGGCCCTGCTGGGCCCCGACACCCGTCCCCGATACCGACTCCGAGGCGACCACTACACGTGGGCCTGGGATCTGACCTTCACCCCGAACGATTGAGGACCGACACATGTTGAAGCCGCAGGCAACCGCCACACGCGACCTGATCAACCTCGACGGAACGTGGCGATTCGCCATCGACTTCCCCGACCTGAACGCCCCCTGGAGCTCGGTGCTGCCGGGCGCGCTCGAGGCCGCCGTGCCTGCGAGCTTCAACGACCAGTTCATCGACTCCGCGATCCGGGGGCACGTGGGCCTGGTCTGGTACCAGCGCACGGTGCGGGTGCCCCGCGGCTGGCGCGGCGAGCGCATCGTGCTGAGGGTAGATGCCGCGACCCATGCCGGGTTCGTCTACGTCGACGACGCCCTGGTCGCCGAGCACGTCGGGGGATACACCCCCTTCGAGGCCGACCTGACCGACGTCGTCGAGGCAGGGCAGGCCGTCCGTCTGACGATCGGCGTCGACAACCGGCTCACCAACGTGACGATCCCGCCGGGCACGGTGACGACAGGTCCCGACGGCAAGGAAAAGCAGGCGTATCTCCACGACTTCTACAACTACGCCGGTCTCGCCCGCTCCGTCTGGCTCTACTCGACGCCGACCCTCCACCTCGACGACATCACGGTGACCACCACCGTCGACGGCTCGACCGGCCTCGTGCACTACACGGTCGACTCGACCGGTGGCGACGGCACGGGTGCCGCCGTGCGGGTGCGTCTCGCAGATGCCGCGGGCGTGACGGTCGCCGAGTCCTCGGGTGCATCCGGCACTCTTCAAGTGACCGACGTGCAGCTGTGGCAACCCGGAGCCGCCTACCTCTACGACCTCACCGCCGAGATCGTCGACGGCGACGAGGTCGTCGACGGCTTCACTCTCGCCGTCGGGGTCCGCACCGTTGAGGTGCGCGGCGAGCAGTTCCTTATCAACGGGGAGCCGTTCTACTTCACCGGCTTCGGCAAGCACGAGGACACCGCTATCCGGGGCAAGGGTCACGACGACGCCTACCTCGTGCACGACTTCCAGCTCCTTGACTGGATCGGAGCCAACTCGTTCCGCACCTCGCACTACCCCTACGCCGAGGAGGTACTCGACTTCGCCGACCGCCACGGCATCGTGGTGATCGACGAGACCGCCGCGGTCGGGCTCAACCTCGGCGTCACGGGCGGGCTGTCCGGCGCTCCGGTCACGCCGACCTTCGCCCCCGACGGCTGCAACGACCAGACGCAGGCCGCTCACGCGCAGCACATCCGAGAGTTGATCGCGCGCGACAAGAACCACCCCAGCGTCGTCATGTGGTGCGTCGCCAACGAGCCGGCGTCGAACGAGGACGGCGCGAGAGAGTACTTCGAGCCGCTGATCGCCCTCACCCGGGAGCTCGATCCGACGAGGCCGGTCACCATCGCCGAGGTCATGTTCGCCACCTTCGAGAACGACAAGGTCGCGGATCTCCTCGACGTCATCTGCCTCAACCGCTACTACGGCTGGTACGTCGCGATCGGCGATCTCGAGACCGCGGAGAAGTACCTCGAGCACGACCTCCGCGGATGGGCCGACAAGTACGGCAAGCCGATCATGATGGCCGAGTACGGCGTCGACACGCTCTCAGGGCTGCACTCGCTGTGGAACGTGCCGTGGACCGAGGAGTACCAGCGCGACTACCTCGCGATGCATCACCGCGTCTTCGACCGCACCCCCTCGTTCGTCGGCGAGCAGATCTGGAACTTTGCCGACTTCCAGACGACCGTCGGCATCCATCGCATCGACGGCAACAAGAAGGGTGTCTTCACCCGCGACCGCAAGCCCAAGTCGGCCGCGCACGGACTGCGCGACCGGTGGAGGGGCCTCCAAAACCGCAAGCCCGGAACGGAGCACTCGGCATGATCATCGACAAGGCGGAAGTCATTGTCACGAGTCCGGATCGCAACTTCGTGACTCTCAAGATCACGACCGACGACGGGCTCACAGGGCTCGGGGATGCGACCCTCAACGGGCGCGAGCTCGCCGTCGTCGCATACCTGACGGAGCACGTCGTGCCGCTCCTGATCGGCGCCGACGCCTCGAGAATCGAGGACACCTGGCAGTTCCTCTACCGCAGCGCCTACTGGCGTCGGGGCCCCGTCACCATGGCGGCGATCGCCGCGGTCGACATGGCGCTCTGGGACATCAAGGGCAAGGCGGCCGGGATGCCCGTCTACCAACTCCTGGGCGGGGCAAGTCGTACCGGCCTCATGGCCTACGGGCATGCGTCGGGGAAGACGAACAACGAGCTCTTCGACTCCGTGCGCGAGCACCTCGAGGCGGGGTACCGCTCGATCCGCATCCAGACAGGTGTGCCGGGCCTCAAGTCCATCTACGGCATCGCCTCGCAGGCGGAGGGGATGGCGGATGCCGAGCTCCGCTACGACCACGAGCCGGCACGTCGGGGCACGAAGCCGACAGAGGAGGACTGGGACACTCGCGCCTACCTCACCCACCTGCCCGGAGTGTTCGAGGCCGTGCGCAACGAGTTCGGCCCGGACATCCCCCTGCTGCACGACGGGCACCACCGGATGACGCCGATCCAGGCGGCGAAGCTCGGCAAGAGTCTCGAGCCGTACGACCTCTTCTGGCTCGAGGACTGCACCCCGGCTGAGAACCAGGAGGCGCTCCGCCTCGTGCGACATCACACCACGACGCCGCTCGCGATTGGCGAGATCTTCAACACCGTGTGGGACTTCAAGGACCTGATCCGCGATCAGCTCATCGACTACGTGCGAGGTGCGGTGACGCACATGGGCGGCATCTCGCCACTCAAGAAGACCCTCGACTACGCCGCGATGTATCAGATCAAGTCCGGAATGCACGGACCGACCGACATCTCGCCAGTCGGGATGGCTGCCGCTATGCACCTGGGGCTCGCGATCCACAACTTCGGGATCCAGGAGTACATGCCGCACGGCGCGAAGACCGACCAGGTCTTCGAGCAGTCGTTCACCTGGTCGAACGGCCTGCTGCATCCGGGCGAGAAGTCCGGTCTCGGCGTGGAGCTCAACGTCGACGAGGCCGGGAAGTACCCGTACGCGCAGGCGTACCTCCCGTACAACCGCCTCGCTGACGGAACCGTCCACGACTGGTGAGAGTACGACTGGTGAGGGTGGATTGGTGAAGGTTCTGACGCATGGCCGATAGACGGAATGTCGACGTCGGAGACGACCTGAGTTCCGCGCCGCCCGGTATGACCGTGGCCAATGCGGCAGTAGCGGGTGCAGCCGTGCCCGGAGCGACCGTCACCCAACCCGATCCGCCGGCCGAGACCCGGCCGGTCGTCGACCAGGACCCAGTGTCGTGGCTGACGATCACCCTCATCGTGGTCGCCGCCTTCGGCTCCGGTCTCGCACTCGTCGTGCCGATGGCGTTCTCCATGGCGCTGCGCCTGACGGAGCTCGCCCCCGGGAGCGAGCAAGTGCTCGGCTACATCTTGGGAGTCGGTGCTCTGTGCTCGCTCGTCTCGGCACCCTTGACCGGTATCGTCAGTGACCGCACACGATCCCGATGGGGAAGACGCCGACCGTTCACCGTGCTCGGAGTCGCTATCGGTCTCGCCGCGGTGCCAGTGCTGGCGTTCGCCCCTAACGCCATCGTGCTCGGAATCGGCTGGATGCTCACCTCCGTCGGATGGGGGACGGCGGGGGGCTCGATCGGCAACCTGCTAGCGGATCGCCTACCGGAGAGCCAGCGAGGGAAGGTCTCTGGACTAACCGGTCTTGCAGGCCAGGTCTCTCCCGTACTCGGGATCCTCCTCGCCGGACAGTTCACGGGGGACGCCCTCCTGCTCTTCCTCGTGCCGGCGACGGTCGGTGCGGTGATGGTCGCGTTGTTCATCCTCTTCGTCCCCGAGGCCGATTCCCGTCACCTCACCTTCAAGAATCGCCTCACCTTCCCACGCTTCGCTAAAAGCCTTCTGTTCCGCCCGCGTGACCACCCCGCCTTCGCCTGGGCGCTGGTCGGTCGATTCTTTTTCTTCTTCGGTCTCTTCTTAACGGTCGCGTACGGAACCTACTTCTACGCGCAGCGCCTCGGCGTGCCGGTCGCCGAGGTTTCGTCGGTCATGGCCGTGATCTCCGCGTCTGGCGTCCTCTCGGCGGCCCTGGGTTCACTGGGGGGAGGCTGGGTATCGGATCGCTTCGGGACCAGACGAAGCTGGGCGGCGGCGTCAACCATGATTTTCGCTACCGGATGCGTCGTTTCCGCGTTTTCCTGGACCTTCCCGATGCTGGTGACGGGCGCGCTTCTCACCAACCTCGGGATCGCCGCGTTCGGCTCGGTCGGTCAGGCCCTCATCCTCGACGTCCTACCCTTCCGCGAGACCGAGGCGGGGCGGTTCCTCGCCATCACCTCGTTCTCGCAACGCATTCCAAGCGCCATCGGACCTCTTGCAGCCCCCCTGCTCCTGGGTCTTGCGCCCTCCGACGAGACCCAGTACCTAGTGCTCTATCTCTCCGCGGCGGCGCTCGCCCTCCTCGGCGGCGCGGTGACGCTGACGCTAGCGACCGAACGTGATCGAATGGACCCGAAGATCACCTGACATGAGATGACGTCAACGGCCGGCGAACTCTGACCCCTTTTTCTAGGTGCACGCGATCAGCTCGTGGGAACCAAATAGCGTGAGTCTCCATCAAACCCAGGGCGCTTGAATCCGAGGCCCTAGGCCTAGACCCAGGTCTCAGCGCGATACTCCGCCTTCACACGGCGGACCGTGCCGGAACGTCCGCGAAGGATAATGCTCTCCGTCTTGATGAGTTGTCCTTCACTACGGACGCCGCGAAGGAGTCCACCGTCGGTCACTCCGGTGGCGACGAAGTACGTGTTGTCACTGCGGACGAGATCGTTGGCGTGCAGGACGCGATCGAGGTCATGTCCGGCGGCGAGGGCACGATGACGCTCCTCGTCGTCTTTCGGGAGCAGGAGCGCCTGGATAACGCCGCCGAGGGCCTTGATCGCGCAGGCGGTGATGATCCCCTCAGGGGTACCGCCGGTACCGACGCACATGTCGATTCGGGAGTCATGACGTGCCGCATTGAAACCGCCGGCGACGTCGCCGTCCGGCAGAAGACGCGTGGTTGCTCCCGACGCTCTGATGTCATCGATCAATTGAGCGTGTTGAGGACGATCGAGGACCGCGATGCGCATCTGGTCGATGGGCTTGCGCTTGGCTCGCGCGAGGGCGCGGATGTTCTCGCCGATCGGCCGGCGGATGTCCACGACTCGAACGCCTTCGGGACCGGTGACGAGCTTGTCCATGTAGAACACGGCGGTGGGGTCGAACATCGAGCCGCGATCCGCGACGGCGATCATCGAGAGCGCGTCCTGACGTCCGGCAGCGGTCAAGGACGTTCCGTCGATGGGGTCCACGGCGATGTCGCAGGGGGGTCCCGATCCTGAGCCGACCAGTTCGCCGTTGAACAGCATGGGCGCGTTGTCCTTCTCGCCCTCGCCGATCACGATGAGCCCGGAGAAATCGACGGTGCCCAGGAACGCTCGCATGGCATCGACGGCTGCGCCGTCGGCGGCGTTCTTGTCGCCCCTGCCTATCCAGGGCATCGACCAAACGTGGGTGCTCGTGGCCGTCGACACGGTCGTTTGGTGCTCGGCCTGTCCCGCGCGGCAGCGCGCGAGTAGGGACGGTACAACATCCGGGTCGTCACCCTGTGCCCGAAGACTGGATACGGGTCACAACATCCAGGCTGACGGCTGGGCACTGATCACCGCATGACGCACCGTAGTCGGACGCAGTCGGGCGTGTTCTCGCTTGCTCGCACCGAGCTCTGGACCCGGAACCCGCACGCGGGCCGAGTGCCGAAGCACCGGACTCGGCAATCGGATGCATAAGCTGTCCTCCGTGGACGGCATCGTGCGAGACGACGCGACAGGCAAGCGCGTCGGGATCCGCGACGTGGCGACGCTCGCTGGCGTCTCGCGGCAGACGGTCACCCGGGCGATGAACGACATGTACGGGATCAGCGATGAGACGAAGACCCGTGTGCTCGAGGCTGCGCGGGCTCTCAAGTACCGGCCGAGCCGTTTCGCGCGGGGGCTGGTGAAGCAGGAGTCGCTCACCCTCGGCCTCGTCGTCATCGACCTGATGAACCCCTACTACGCCGAGTACGCCTCCCGGACGATCCATATCGCCGCGCAGTACGGCTGGACGGTGCTCGTCCAGGAGATCGGCCGCGACGAGCAGAAGGAGCATCGCGCTCTGCGCCTCCTCGCCGAGCAGGTGGACGCGATCGTCGGTTATCTCCTCGCGGGCGACGAGGTCCTCGACGAGCTCATCGGTGATATCCCCGTGGTCCGGCTCCTCGACCGCCAGGTCGGTGTGCGTCACCCCTGGATCCTCACGGACCATACGGCGGGCATCGCCGCCGCGCTCGACCACCTCGTCGCAACGGGCCGGCGGCGGATCGTGATGATCGATTGCCCGACCGACTCCGGGACGACCTCGCCGCGCGCCCGGACCTTCGAACGCCTCGCCGGCGAACGCGGACTGGAGTCGCGGGTGCTGCCGCTTCCCTCAGCCAACGAGCCGACCGTGGAGGCGGGGCGAACCGCGGTCGAGGGGCTCCTCACCGAGGTGCACGACGTAGACGCGATCTTCGGTTTCAACGACGTCGTCGCGCTCGGGGCGTTAACCGCTCTGCGCGAGCGGGGCGTTGACGTTCCGCGGGAGTGCGCCGTCATCGGGATCGACGGACTACCCTTCGCAGCATGGTCGCACCCGCCGCTGACGACGATCGCGGTCGACATCGAGCAGATCGCCCGCAGCGGTTTCGAGGCGATCCGGGCGGTGGTCGCCGGAGGATCGACAGGGACGCACCTCCGCCCCGACGCCGTCATCTCGCACGAGCTCGTTCTACGCGAGTCGTCCGCTCGCTCAACATTCTGAACCGTCCGGTCGCCTGACCCCTCGAGGGCGGGGTACCCCGCAACGGCCTGCCACGACCTTCACTCGCCTCCGGCTAACCGTCGTCGATTGCCCGTCTACAGGCGCGTGAACGCGTGGCAATCGTTTGACAGAGTGAGCAGCCAAACATAAAGTCGTGACCGTTCACGAACCGCTTCATCGGCAGCTCGGGACTCCATGACCGTCGTTCAAAGGTGAGGACACATGAGCACTTCCGTACGCCCCTTCGCAGCCTTCCCCCCTCGTCACCGCTCTCGATCGAGCGTGGCGACGATCTCCCTCCTGGCCGCTTCAGCCCTCGTCCTCTCGGGGTGCAGTTCCGAGGCGAGCGGGGGCGGATCGGACTCGGGCGGCCCCGTCGAGCTGACGATGATGAACCACTCCCGCGGCCAGGAGGCCGCCCTCCAGCAGCTCGTCGCCACCTACGCCGAGGAGACGGGAGTGACGGTGACGCTCGACACCCCCGGACCCGCCGACTACGTCTCGAAGCTCCAGTCCAAGGCGCAGTCCGGCAGTATGCCCGACGTCTTCACGGCCGTCGGCCCCGCTGACATGGCGCCGTACTACAAGGCGGGCTGGGCTCTCGACCTCAGCTCCGAGCTCGAGAGCGGCTGGAAGGACGAGTTCACTCCCGCCGTCGTCGAGATCAGCGCCTGGGAGGACGGCAACGCCCTCGACGTCCCGGCCGGCACCTACGCCGCCTACTGGGAGATCGCGACCTACGGCGTCTTCGTCAATCCCGACACGTCGGGCATCGATCCGGAGGCTCCGCCGACCACCATCGGCGAGATGACGGACCTCCTGAGCGAGTCGGCCGGAGGGGGCAACGGATTGTTCTCAGTCGCCGGCTCGCTGGCGCCCACCTTCGTCCAGTCGTACGCCTCCAACTGGCTCTCCGACGAGGAGATCAACGACACCCTCGGTGGCGACGCGAGCTGGGAGAGTGACGGCTGGCGGAACACCTTCGAAATCTTCACCGATCTGCGGGACGCCGGCGTCATCGCCAACAACGCGCTCCCGACCGGTTCGGACGACAACACGGCCGTCGAGAAATCGTTCTTCAACGTCAAGGACACCGCCGCGATCTTCGACGGCTCGTGGGCGACCGGCGTCGCTACCGCGACGGCACCCGACTTCACCTCGTACCGGACGATGTCGCTGCCCGCCGCCGACGACGGCGACCTTGCGCCCCGCGCTCCCGCGATCGCCGGCCGTGGCGCCGCTGTGAACGCCAAGGGCAATCACGTCGAGGAGTCGCTCGCCTTCGTCAGGTGGCTGACCGAGAAGGACCAGCAGAAGGTTCTGATGGACACCGCCGGCCTCATCCCGACGAACGTCGAGCTCCTCGAATCCGGCGAGGCGCCGGATCAGGTCGCCGGCTTCGTCGACACCATCGGCGACGTGCAGGTCATTCAGAACCAGTTCACCGCCGATGTCGTCGACGCCATCAACCGCGGATCGCAGAGCCTCGTGCTCGGTGAGAAGACGGTCGATGAGGTGCTCGAAGAGGTCCAGAGCGCTCAGGACCGCAGCGCATGACAACGGCCGTCGTCGCGCCTCCTGCGTCGCGGCTCACGCCGCGGCGCGGGAGGTCGGCGTTCCGCAGGAACCTCGCCGGCTGGCTCTTCCTCTCACCCGCGGTGATCCTGATCGCCGCCTTCACCCTCGCGCCGTTCGCGCAGGCCATCCTGCTCAGCTTCCAGGAGTGGGACGGGATCAGCCCGGACACCCCGTTCGTCGGGCTCGAGAACTATCAGCGCGTGTTCGAGGACGAGATCTTCTGGGCGTCGATGAGGAACGTGCTCGTCTTCGCCGCCATCGGTTTCGTCGGAGGTGTGGGCATCGCCCTCGCCATGGCGATCGCGGTCAACAAGTCGACCCGCGGACGAGCGTTCTTCCGCACCGCGTTCTACCTCCCCGGTGTCTTCTCGGTCGTGGTCGTCGGGCTGATGTTCTCGTGGATCTTCAACCCCAGCGTCGGGATCCTGAATCGGATCCTCGAGGTGGCCGGCCTGTCCGAGCTCGAGCAGAACTGGCTGGGCGACCCCGCCTGGGCGCTGCCCTCCGTCGCCGCCGTCTTCGTCTGGTATCACTGGGGCTTCGCGTTCCTGCTCTTCCTGGCCGGCCTGCAGGACATCCCCGCGGAGCTGTACGAGGCCGCGAGCCTCGACGGTGCTCGCGCCTGGGCGCGATTCCGCTTCATCACGTGGCCTCAGCTGGCTCCCGTGACCGCGATCGTGACTCTGCTCACGATCGTCGGGGCGATGCAGATCTTCGGCACGGTGCAGGTCCTCACTAATGGAGGCCCGGGCTACAACACGATGGTGCCGACGCTCCTGATCTACTCCGAGGCCTTCACCAACCACCGGTACGGCACGGCCGCGGCGATGTCCGTGATCTTCGGCGGAGCCCTCGTGGTGCTCGCCGCCCTCCAGCTCTGGTACACCGCGAGGAAGGCACGAGCATGAACAACGATCCCGGCAGCAGCACCGATCTGCTCACCGAAGCCCGTGTGGCGTCGGCATCTCCTGTGCTGACCGCGCCCGATCGCCCGCGCGAACCCGTGGCACCCGGTCGGCGGCGGCGCCTCCGCGCCGACCAGGTCTCGCTGTACCTGCTGCTGCTCATCGCGACGGTGAGCGCCCTGTTCCCGATCCTCTTCCTACTCTCGGGCTCGCTGCAGTCGATCGACGAGCTCTACAGCGGGCAGAGCTTCTTCCCGTCGGATCCCCAGTGGGGGAACTACGTCACGGCCTGGGTCCAGGGCGATCTGGGCGCGTACCTGCTGAACAGCGCGGTCTACACGACCGCGGCCGTCATCGGCATCTTGATCATCTCGAGCATGGCGGGCTACGCGCTCGCCCGTCTGGAGTTCGCCGGGAAGGCGGTCTTCACGGGGATCATCCTCGCCGTCATGATCATCCCCGCCCCGGCGATGTTCCTGGCGCAGTACAAGCTGATGATCGCGTTCGGGCTGACCAACAACCGGATCGGGTACATCCTCATCCTGATCACGGCCGGTATCCCCGTCGCGACGCTGATCATGCGTGGCTTCTTCGTCTCGCAGCCGAAGGACCTCGAGGAGGCGGCGGCGCTCGACGGCGCCTCGCCCTTCGGGATCTTCTGGCGGGTCATCCTCCCGCTCGCGCGACCGGGCCTCGCGGCGGTCGCGGTCGTCCAGGGCCTCGGCGTCTGGAACGAGTACCTGATGGCGCTCGTGCTCTTCGACGACGACTCGCTCATGCCGATTCAGCGCGGGCTGACCAGCTTCGTCTCGGCGGAGACGCCGCAGCAGCAGATCCTGCTCGCGGCGACGACGATCTCGATCGTTCCTGTCGTGGTCTTCTACCTCTTCGCGCAGCGGCACATCGTCAACGGCATCGGAGCGGGGGCGCTCAAGTGAGTGTGCTGCAGGGTCCGTTCGACACGTCGGGTCTGCACGCGGTCAACCGTCTGCCGATCAGCTCGCTGCGGCGGGACGCCGATCCCGTCCTCGACGAGGGCTGGCAGTTCCAGTTGCGTCCGAGCGCTGCGGCAGCGGACGGTACGCCGTGGGAACCGGTCACCGTGCCGGACCTGTGGACGATGCGAGGCGCAGGGGGCGAGCATCCGCACTACACCAACGTGCCGATGCCCTTCCCTGAGGCGTTCCCCGATCTCCCAACCAGCAACCCGATGGGCGTCTACCGGCGGGACATCGAGGTCGAGGGCCTCGGGGATCAGCGCCTGATCCTGCGGGTCGGTGCGGCCGAGGGATTCCTCCGCGTCGCCGTGAACGGTGTCAACGTCGGCACGAGTGGGGACTCGCACCTCGAAGCCGAGTTCGACCTCACCGAGCACGTGGTCCCGGGCGCGAACGTCCTCGAGCTCGCGGTCTCGAAGTGGTCGGCCGCGAGCTACCTCGAGGATCAGGACCAGTGGTGGCAGTTCGGGGTCTCGCGCCCTGTCAGCCTGCACCGGGTACCCCGGATCAGGTTGCACGATGCGGTCGTCGTCTCCGACTACGACTCCGAGACGCGACGCGGCCGACTGAGCGTGACGGTGCAGACGACCGGTCTGCGCGGCCGGGAGGAGCCGGGGTACCGGGCCCGGGTCGCCGTCCTCGGCGGCGAGCACCTCGTCCCCGTCGCGGCGCGGATGCCGACGCAGACGCTCCCGAAGCCGTCGCGGGATCGCCGCGTGCGTCCGCCGCAGCGGATGCCGGACGACTTCATGGACTCCCTGAGCATGGCCGCAGCGGGAGCCGAGCTCCCGCCCGAGTTCCGGGCCAACCCGGACGCGATGTGGTGGGTGACCCCGCAGCTGACCGCGCCGGGAGAGGCCGAGCTGGAGCTCGAGGATCTCGACGTGCCGCCCTGGTCGGCGGAGTCCCCGCATCTCGAGGATCTGCTCGTCGAGCTGCTCGACCCCGACGGCCGGGTCGTCGATGCCGCCAGGTGGCGGATCGGCTTCCGCCGGGTCCGCATCGCGGGACGAGATCTGCTGGTGAACGGCGCGCGCATCCTCGTGCAGGGGGTCAACCGCCACGACATCGATCCGACCACGGGCCGCATCATGAGCCGCGAGCGGATGCTCGCAGAGCTGTCGCTGCTCAAGCGCTCGAACGTCAACGCGATCCGCGCCTCCCACTACCCGAACTCGCCCGAGTTCCTCGACCTGTGCGACGAGATCGGCTTCTACGTCATCGACGAGGCCGACGTCGAATCGCACGCCTTCGCCTCGACGCTCGTCCACGATCCGCTCTACCTGACCGAGATCATCGAGCGCGTCGCGCGGATGGTGCTGCGCGATCGCACGCACCCCTGCGTGATCCTGTGGTCGCTCGGCAACGAGTCGGGCTACGGCCCCGCTCACGACGCCGCGGCGGCCTGGGTCCGCGGGACGGACCCGACACGACCGGTGCAGTACGAGGGCGCCGTCGCCTCGGACTGGTACGGCGGCCGGGCCGCGAGCGATGTGGTCTGCCCGATGTACCCCTCCTTCGCCAGCCTGCGCGCCTACGCGACCGACGACCGGGCGGATCGCCCGCTGATCACCTGCGAGTACGCCTACTCGCAGGGGAACTCGACCGGAGGCTTCGCCGAGTACTGGGAGCTCTTCGAGACGCTTCCCGGGCTCCAGGGCGGCTTCATCTGGGAGTTCCTCGAGCACGCGCTCGATCCGGACGGCGACGGCCGCAGCCTCTACGGCGGTGATTTCGGCGACGAGCCGAACAACGGCGCGACAATGCTCAACGGTCTGGTCGCCTCCGATCTCACGCCGAAACCCGCGCTGCACGAGGTGCGCGCCGTCTTCGCGCCCCTCCGCTTCGCCGCGTCCCCCGAAGAACTGCACGCCGGCAGGATCCGTGTGTGGAACAGGCAGTCGTTCGCCGATGCCGGTGCGCTGACCGTGCACCTGCGCGTCGAGCGCTCCGACGGTGGTTCCGGGGAGGAGACGATGCTCGACCTGCCGCCTCTCCCGGCGGGCTCCGAGGCGCGCCTCCCGCTCCCCGAGGTGGTGCTCGCCGCGATCCACGACCCCGCCGCGCTCGCCCTGACGGCGATCGTCAGGACCGGGACGGGATCGCTCTGGGCGCCGGAGGGGACGGAGCTCGCGCTCGATCAGATCGTGCTGAGGCGACCATCGACGGTCCTCCCGCGGGGGATCGGGCCGGCCGTCGTCGACGAGCGCGGTGACATCGTCGACCCGCTCCTGCGCTCAGGGCCGCGGCTCGAGCTGTGGCGGGCCCTCACCGACAACGACCTCTCGGCGGCGCTCGATCAGCGGTTCGTCCGCTCCGGGTTCTTCTGCCTCGATCCGATCGAGACGGTCGTCTCGCCGGGGGAGGAGGCGACCGAGGTGTCGATCGTCTACCGCGCCGCCTTCGGCGCGCGCGTCGAGCACCGCCGCCGCATCAGCAGGACGGAGGACGGCTACCTCTTCGACGAGGACGTCCGGTTCGCGAAGGGGACGCACGACCACCTCCGCGTCGGTGTCGTCTTCGAGCTGAGGGAAGGCTTCGACCACGCGGAGTGGACCGGCTTTGGCCCCTGGGAGAACTACACGGATCGCCGCAGCGGAGCGCTCCTCGGACGCTGGTCGGCACCGATCGACGATCTCGCGGTGCCCTACCTCCGCCCGCAGGAGAACGGCACGCGCAGCGGAGTGGTCGACCTCACGATGACCGGGGGGCGCGGCGTCGCGACGTTGTCGAGCGCGGCACCTCTGCACGTGAACGCGTCCCGGTACAGCGTCGACGAGCTCGAGTCCGTCGACCACTGGTGGGAGCTCCCCGTGCGCGAGGGCACCGTTGTGCACGTGGACGTCGCGCATCGAGGTATGGGCACCGGACGCATCGGCCCGGACACGACCGCGCAGCACCGTCTCGTGGAGAGCCGGTACCGCTGGCAGTGGCACCTGCTGCTGGCGGTGGGCGATGAGTGACCTCGAGACGCCGGGTGCCGGGCTCCCCGGGCACCTCCGGAGGGACGCGCGCATGATCGCGGCCGAGGAGGACTTCGGCAGTGCGCCACTGCTCCGGCGGACCGTCGCGCTCGAGTCCGGGCACGGGGCGGTCGTCGACGCGACGATCTTCGCGACCGCGCTCGGCCTTTGCGAGATCAGGATCGACGGCACGGTCGTGACCGAGGACGTTCTCACCCCGGGGTGGAGCAGCTACGAGTGGCGACTGCGCTACGCCCGCTGGGAGGTCGGAGCACTGCTGCGCCCGACCTTCGATCTCGCCATCCTCCTCGGCAACGGCTGGCACACGGGACGCCTCGGCTTCGTCGAGAAGCGCGCCCTGTACGGCGAGGAGCGCGCCGCGTGGCTCGTCCTGCTGATCCGGTACGAGGACGGACACGAGCAGACCGTCGTCACCGACGAGTCGTGGCGCTCCGGCCCGTCGGACGTCCTCGCCGACGACCTCTACGACGGCCAGACCATCGACGCCGGGCTCAGGGACGAGCCGTGGTCCGCGGGGACGCAGGATGCCGCGACGGGCAGACCCGTGGTCGCACTCCCGTTCGATCAGGGGCGACTGACTCCCTACATCGGCCCGCCAGTGCGCCGCCAGGAGGAGGTCGCACCGGTGTCCATCTGGGCCGCTCCGTCCGGCGCGACCCTCCTCGATTTCGGGCAGAACCTCGTCGGCTGGATCAGGCTGACGGTGCAGGGCACCCGTGGTTCGACGATCCGGCTCCGTCACGCCGAGGTCCTCGAGCACGGCGAGCTCGGGGTCCGTCCTCTCCGCACTGCGGCCGCGACGGACCGTTTCGTGCTGAGCGGGGGGCGCGACGACTTCGAGCCGACCTTCACGTTCCACGGCTTCCGATACGCCGAGATCACGGGGTGGGCGGGGAGCGCCGAGGAGCTCGCCACCGCCCTCACCGCCGTGGTGGTGTCGAGCGATCTGGAGCGCATCGGCTGGTTCGAGTGCTCGGATCCGCTGCTGAGCAGGCTGCACTCGAACGTCGTGTGGAGCATGCGCGGGAACTTCCTCGACGTCCCCTCCGACTGCCCGCAGCGCGACGAGCGCCTCGGCTGGACGGGAGACCTCTCTGCGTTCGTCGAGACGGGCGTCGTCCTCTACGATGTCGGATCCTTCCTCGAGGACTGGCTCGCCGACCTCGCCGTCGAGCAGCAGCACGCGGACGGCATGATCCCCCTCGTGGTCCCCGACAACTTCAAGCTCGAGAAGCGCTGGGGGATGACGGAGCGGATGAAGCAGCTGCCCTACCCGATCGCGGCGCTTTGGCACGATGCCGCGGCCTGGGTCCCGTGGGCGGCCTGGCGCGCCTACGGGCGGCGCCCCGCACTCGAGTCGGCTTACTCGTCGATGGCGTCGTACGCGCGGCGCATCGCGCTGGCCCTCGATTCGGACGGGATCCTGCGTGGCCTGCAGTTCGGCGACTGGCTCGACCCGGATGCTCCGGCCGACGAACCCTCGCAGGGGAAGGCCGATCCGTTCGTCGTCGCCACCGCGTGCGTGTACCGGTCGGCGCGAATCGTCGAGAGTGCCGCCCGTGAACTCGGGCGCGCGACGGACGCGGCCGAGTTCGCGGCCACCGCCGAGCGCATCGGCACCGCCTTCCGCCGCGCCTTCCTCCGCGGTGATCGCCTCGAGAGCGACGCACCGACCGTGTACGCGCTCGCCATCGCCTTCGGCCTGGTCGAGGGTGAGGCCCGGCAGGCGGCGGGCGATCGGCTCGCCGAGCTCGTCCGGGAGGCGGAACACGTCGTCACGACCGGGTTCGCGGGCACCCCCTTCATCGCGGGGGCGCTGACCGACACCGGGCACCTCGATGACGCGTACCGTCTGGTCCTGCAGACCGAGTGCCCGTCGTGGCTGTTCCCCGTGACGATGGGGGCGACGACGATCTGGGAGCGCTGGGACTCGATGCTTCCCGACGGATCGATCAATCCGGGCGAGATGACGAGCTTCAACCACTACGCCTCCGGTGCGATCGGGCAGTGGCTACACGAGGTCGTCGGCGGGCTCGCTCCGCTGGAACCCGGCTACCGTCGGATGCGGATCGCCCCGCGCCCGGGCGGGGAGCTGCGGCACGCGCGCCTCCGACTCCGCACACCTTTCGGCGACACGGAGGTGTCGTGGGCGATCGAGGGAGACACAATGACCGTCGACGCCACGGTGCCGCCCGGCTGCTCCGCGCACGTCGAGCTCCCGCAGCACCCCGATCCGCGCCCGTTCGAGGTGAGCGGAGGGGTGCACAGCTGGCGGTACACGATGCGGTCGGAGGGTCTCGCGCTCCGGTGACCCGGCCGAGCCTCGGCCGCGATTTCTGCCTCCTCTTCTCGGCGAACATCGTCTCGAGCCTGGCGGACGGGATCCTCCGGACCGCCGGGCCGCTGCTCGCCCTCGGGCTCACCGACGACCCGTTCCTCATCTCGGCGGTGGGAGCCGCGGTGATGCTGCCCTGGCTCGTCTTCGCCGTCCCGGCCGGGGCGATCGTCGACGCCGTCGACAAGCGCGCCGCGTTGGCCGTGGCGAATACCCTCCGAACCGTCGCAGCGGCCGCCCTCGCGGCCCTGTCGCTCCTCGGCGTGCTCGAGATCTGGAGTCTGCTCGTCCTGATCTTCATCCTGGGAATCGGCGAGACCGTCTACGACACCGCCACCCGTGCCCTTGTGCCCGGCATCGTCCCCCGCTCCTCCCTTGCACAAGCCAACTCGCGGATCGAGTCGTCGGAGATCGTGACGCAGACGTTCCTCGCCGGACCGTTCACCTCGACGCTACTCGCGGTCGCAGCTCTCATCCCGCTCGGTCTCAACGTGCTTGCGTTCGCTGTCTCAGCGGGGCTCGTCCTTGCGCTCTCATCGTCCGCCGGTCGTCGGCAGCCGTCGCCGTCGGCAACGCGAGGGAAGCGCGGCGCCGGCCTCGCGGGCGGCTTCCGTTTCATCTTCAGCAACCCGACGCTTCGGGTCCTGCTGCTGATTTCGATGGTCGTGAGCCTCTGCCAGGCGGTCGGGACCGGGCCCCTCGTCGTCTACCTCGTGCAAGGCTTCGGATTGCCGGAGCCGCTGTTCGGGCTGTTCATGCTGACCAGCGCCGCCGGCGCGGTCCTGGGATCCACCCTGGCGCCGAGGCTGCGGAGGAAGTTCTCGACCGGGCCGGCGATGGCGGCGGCGAACCTGCTGTTCACAGTGCCGATGATCGTCGTCGGGCTGGCACCGAACCTGTGGGTCGCTGGCACGGCACTGTTCGCCTCCTCGGTCGGGGCGATGTCGTTCGCGGTCCTGGGGCTGTCGTTCCGCCAGGGAATGATCCCCACGGAGCTGCTCGGCCGCGTCCACGGGACCTGGCGGATGATCCTGTGGGGTGCGATGCCGGCCGGCTCGCTCGCAGGCGGCATCCTGGCGCGAGAGGACCTGCACCTCCCGTACCTCGTGTCCGGCGCCGTCGCCACGGGTGTGGCGATCTTGTCCGCCGTCTTCATGTCCCGCCTGCGTGACGCCGACGAACTCGAGGACGGCCCTGCTACGAGCTGACGGGATGCTCGCCGTCTGTCGAGCCTCCTCCGGCGGCCCGCACCTGGAGTCGCGGCGGGGTGCTGCGGCTTCGGACTTCCAGGACGCGCAGGCCGGAGAGGATTAGCTCGAGGCCGAACGCGAATTCCTCCTCGGCGTCCGCTGCGAGGAACGGCGAGGCCGCCGTCGTCGCGGGGAACCGAGCCGAGTCGAGCTCGAGAGGTCTTCGGGGGGTCTCGCTCGTCGCCGCGCGCGACGGTCCCACCTGCGTCGCGAAGCCGATCACGTAGTGGGCGATCGTCGTGTAGACGCGGGCACCCGCGTCCGGCGGGAACGGGGTCGGCAGCAGTGCCGCGAGCATGGACTCGCGAGCGGTGAGGCCCGCCGGTCCGGATGGGATTCCCTCCACGAGCAGCGGCACGGCCCGGGGATGAGCGACGAGCGTTCGAAAGAAGGCGACGCTGAGCGCGCGGGTCCGTTCCAGCCAGTCGGCGTCCTTGGGCGAGGCATCGAGGTGCTCCGGGATCTCCGCGAAGACCCGGTCGAGCAGGAGATCGAGGATCTCGTGCTTCCCCGCGAAGTGCCGGTAGAGGGTCGCCGTTCCCGAATTGAGCCGTTCCGCCAGCTCTCTCAGGCTGAAGGCGTCGGGCCCGACGTCGTCCAGGAGCTCGAGGGCCGTGCTGAGGAGATGCTCCCGGGACAACGCCGGGCGGCCGCGGCGCCTCCGGGTCGTTCCGTCGGCTGGGTTTGGTGCCTTCGTATCGTCCGCCAAGCCGCTGCCTCCTGTTGTGTGAAACCTTTATGGCTACATCGTATCCATTCAGTATATGGTTACGACGTAACCGAAATGGAGAACAAACTATGCCGCAGTCCGACCTGGATGTACTGATTATCGGAGCGGGGCCTGCGGGTTCCGCTCTCGCCGCCGACCTCCTCCGCCGTCGCGTCACGGTCCGGATCGTCGATCGTGCCGAGCACAGCTTCGACGGCTCGCGGGCGAAAGGCGTGCAACCGAGGACCCAGGAGATCCTCGATGACCTGGGAGTGCTCAAGGAAGCGCGAGAGTTGGGCTCGCCGTACCCGCTCGTCGGACTTCATCTCGGACCCGTCACCGTCCCCGTCCGGATGCAGCCGAACCACCGGGCGACCAGCGACGTCCCGTATCCGAACGCGCTGCTTTTGCCGCAGGACCGGACAGACGCCGTTCTGCACCGGCTCCTCGAACGCGGCGGCGTCAGCATCGAGTACGGGAGTGCCTTCTCGACAATGAAGCAGGACTCCGCCAGCGTGACGACCGAGCTGACGACGGGAGAGGTAATACACTCTCGCTACCTCATCGGCGCCGACGGTGGCGGCAGCGCTGTCCGGCGGGCGGCCGGGATCACCTTCGTGGGCGAGACCGACCCGGCAGACCGCATGCTGATCGTCGATGCGAGCGTCGACGGCCTGTCGCGCAGGCGCTGGCACATGTGGCCGGGTCGGAGGGGGAGGGGCACCGCGGCGTGCCCGCTGCCCGACGGGACCCGGTTCCAGGTCATGATCCGGTTGCGAGCGGATGAGGAGGTGGACCTGGGGGACGAGGCGATCGCAGCGCGCTTCCGGCTGAGCACCGGACGACGCCTGCACGACATCACCTGGCGATCGGTCTTCCGCCCAAATGTGCGTCTCGCCGACCACTACCGTGCAGGACGAGTCCTCCTCGTCGGTGATGCCGCGCATGTCCACACACCGGCCGGTGGGCAAGGCCTGAACACGGGAATCCAGGACGCCAACAATCTTGGCTGGAAGCTAGGACAGGTGCTCGCAGGCGCGGACGACGCTCTCCTCGAGAGCTACGAAGCGGAACGACGGCCCGTCGCCGCCGACGTACTCGCGCTGTCGTCTGCTCTCTACGCGAAGCTCGGATCGTCCACGCCTCAAGCGTTACGGCGGGGAGACGCGGAGCGACAGCTCTCAGTTTCCTACTCGGGTGGGCCTCTCGCGCCGTCCGGAGGGGGAGCGACCGGCGCGGTCAGGGCGGGCGACCGGGCCCCGGATGCAGAGTGCGTCGCCGAAGGTGTCTCGCACTTGTTCGACGTCTACCGCGGACCGCAGTTCACCCTGCTCGCCTTCGGAGCGGCCGCGGAATTCGCTGCCGACTCACTTCCCTGGCCCGCGACAGGGGCCTCGCTGCGCGTCGTCCATGTCCGGCCGAAGGCGGATGGTGAGCTCAGGAGCCTGGAAGACACGACGGGAGACATCCATCGCCGATACGGGGTGACGGGAGATGCTCTGATTTTGGTCAGACCGGACGGGTACGTTGCGGCGATCGAAACGACGGAGTTCCCCGGTCGTATCCGAGAGGCACGAACGATACTGTCCCCTGTCTGACTGTCTCGCGGACCCGGAGTGCAAGACCGCGGTGAGTCTTCCGCCGCTGCAAGTCCTACTCGATGATGAGGGCGTCGAGCTCGAGCCCGTCGGGCGCACGGAACACGAGACGGACCTCGTGCAGCCCAGCGAGCGCGGGAAGCCTTTGGGCAGCGCCTCCCGCTACGAGGGTGGCGGCGTGGACATCGCCTAAGTGCACCTCGACCTACCGAGACCTCGAGCCACGAGGCGAACCGTCCACGGTACTTCATCCAATTCGAGGTACCGGAAGGTCGCCGAGTCGCCGTCCGAGATGCCGACGACTGCGTCCTCGCCGTCGACGGGGCGAGGTGAGCCGTGCCCGCGAGCTCGCGGGCGAGCGACGCGGGTAGGTGCTCCCCGACGGCGAGGGGCAATCCGGCACCCTGCGAGGGCATCAGCACCTTCGGGGTAGAACCGTCGGCGGCGAATTCGATCCGCTCGACGAAGGCCCGACGCATCGACGGGGAGTTCTGCGACGACCGGTGTAGAAGACGTACCACTGGCCGCCAAACTCCTCGATCGAGCCGTGGATGTTCCAGCTCTCCGGGTCGCACGGGGCGTTGTCGATGATCACACCACGGTAGGTGAAGGGACCGAGAGGGGAGGTGGAGGTCGCGTAGCCCAGGGTGGTCGCCGTGCCGCAGGAGGTCTCGCAGAACACGAGGTAGTAGAGATCCCCCCGCTTCCGGAGAGAAGACCCTTCGTGGAAGAAGTGCTCCGCCCCGCCACCGTCACGATCGAGTGCTCGTCGATCGTGACCAGGTCGGTGCCGACCCGCGCCGCGCTGGCCTCGAACATGCCCCATGTATAGATAGGCGGAGCCGTCCTCGTCGAGGAAGACGGCAGGGTCGATTCCGCTGATCGGAAGGCGCCGCGCCCCGCGGAACGACCCGGCAGGAGAAGCGGCGATCGCCACGCCCTCGCTGTCGTCCGAGAGGCAGAAGTACAGGTAGTAGCGCCCGTACTCCTCGACGGCATCTGGCGCGTAGAGAACGGGGTCGGTCGGCTGCCGCTCCTGGGTAGCGGCTCGGACCCCCGCCGCGAACTCCTCGAACGAGATGTCGGCCTGGTCGGCCGGGATCATCGCCCGGACGTAGTCGGGCACGTCGTTGAAGGACGTGCCGTCCAGGAAAAACCTGCCTCGGGCGCGCTCGATCACTGCCCACGGCACGTGCTAAGAAGCCGAACTCGGCCGTGGAGTCGACGTCCCCCACCTGCTGCACTCCGACCAGAAGATCGCTGCGCCGTCGCGGAGTAAAGCGAACTTTTCGGGCGTCAGAGTGAGCATCGAGGCCGGCGCCTGCTGTGCGCCGTAACGAGCGAGCACCGCACCCATCAGGCTCAGATTCGCAGCGAGGTGCTCGTGCATGCTGGTGTACCCGAGCTCCCTCGATGGAACGTCCCCGTGGGCAGCGGTGATGACGCTCATGGCGCTTCCTCTCGTCGGTTCCGCTTCCGTCCGACCTCAGGCGGACAGGAGTCGGGCCACCCAGGCGTTTCGTGTTGCCGCGGCCAGTTCGGCGAGAGGGGAACCGGAGATCAGGGCGTCCCAGCCGTGAGTGCCGCCGGGCCAGATGTGCAGCTCCGCGTTGCCCCCGTCCGCCCAGAGCCGACTCGCATACGACACGTTCTCATCGCGGAACACCTCGGCCGACCCTGCATCCAGGAAGGTTGGAGGAAGTCCGGAGAGGTCACTCGCGCGAGAAGGCGCGGCGTACTCGCTCACGTGGTCGGTTCCCCGTCGCTCGCCGAGAAGCGCTGTCCACCCGACCCGGTTGCTTCCCCGGTCCCACAAGCCGACACCGTCGAACTGCTGCGCGGAGACGGTGGAGTCGGTGTCGTCGAGCATGGGGCAGATGAGGACCTGCCCGAAGAGCTCGGGTCCGCCGCGGTCCCGCGCGAGGAGCGCGACTCCTGCAGCGAGACCGCCGCCGGCGCTCGCTCCGGCAAGGACAACCCGGGCCGGATCGATTCCGAGTTCGTCGGCGTTCTCGATCGTCCACAGCAGCGCCGCGTAGCAGTCTTCGACGGGAACGGGGTCGGGATGTTCAGGGGCCAGGCGGTACTCGATCGTGACGGCGACCGCGTCATGAGCGTCGACCCACGGTGCTACCAGGGAGATGCCGGTCCTCCTCGTGCCCATCACCAGCCCGCCGCCATGGATGTGGAAGACGCCTGGACCGGTACCGGTGTGGTCGCGGCGGCGAAGGACGGTGACAGCCAGCTCCGCACCGCCGAAGCCCGGTGCTGTGTACTCCGACTCCACTAGGTCGAATCGGCTGATGTCCTCCGGCACGGCGTACTGGCGCATCACCGGGATCGACTCGAGCGTGAGCGGTGCGAAGATGCCGCCCTCTGCCATCGTCGCCAACGCGGCGGCCACCCCTGGGTCGTACGGCGGGCGCCGTCGCTCTGTCTCGGACCGAGAGTTCGTCGACTCCATCGTCATGCTCCTTATCGTTCGTGCGTTCTGGACCCGGGATCGGCCCGCAAGTGTGCGCGCTGACGGCGTCAGGCGCGCATGGTCGTTCCGCCGTTGATGGAGTACACCTGTCCCGTGATCCATTCAGCGGCGTCGGAGAGTAGGAACGCGACCGTGTTGCCGATGTCGGACGGGTTTCCGTTGCGGGGTGCGGGCGTCATCGCGAGAATCGTCTGGCGGAACTCGTCGGGCAGGTTCGCCTCCGTCTGAGGAGTGAGGACGAGTCCGGGGGAGACGGTGTTCGCGCGGACGCCCTCCTTGCCGTACTTCCGGGAGATGTGGCGCGTGAGGGCGGTCACTCCCGCCTTGGTCGCCGCATAGGCGACCTTGTCGGCCATGCCCGCGTAGACGGCCTCGGACGAGGTGTTCACGATCGATCCGCCGCCGGCGGCAATCAGATGCGGAATCGCGTAACGGGCCGTCAGCAGGTACCCGGTGAGGTTGACGTCGATCGTTCGCTGCCAGGCGGCGAGTTTGATCTCAACCACGTTGGTGTCGAGCTCGACCTGGTCGGGGTCGATGTTCGCGGCGACGTTAAAGAGCCCGTCGATCCGGCCGTACCGCTCGATCGCGAGATCGATGAGTGCCTTGACCTGCTGCTCGTCCGAGATGTCCAACGTCGTGGCGACGCCCTCTCCTCCGACGTCGACGGCGGCCTGCACCGTCCTCTCGGCCGGAGCGAGCACGACATCGCCGACGACGATCTTCGCGCCGCCGGCCCCGAGGATGCCCGCCGTAGCAGTCGCAATGCCGCCTGCTCCCGCGAAAACGATGACTTTGTCCTGCAAGCCGTCCATGAGGCCCTCCTTCGGGTGAGCGGCGGCTGTGCCGCTCGTGTCGTGGTACGTGGTTCGCGCTAAACGTACACCTCTGCACGCAAATGAGTACGGGTGACTCGATAACGCGCGAAGGCCCCGCCTCCGGGCCGATAGGTGCGAGATACGCTCTCTCCTATGTCGTCGTCAGGCAAGCGCGCACCGCGCATCGACGCGACGAAGAATCGAGAGCAACTGGTTGCAGCAGCACGGCGGGTCTTCGCTGAATCCGGCCCCGATGCGCCCCTCGAGGATGTCGCGCAGGCTGCGTCGGTAAGCAGGACGACCCTCTACCGCAACTTCCGCACTCGGGAACAGCTCATCGCGACGCTTCTCGAGGAGAACGTCACAGAGATCGAGAAGCACGCTGCCGCCCTTCACGGGTCCTCTCGCGGGATCGTGCTCCTCTTCGACTTCGTTCTGGATCAGCAGAGCGTCAACGGCGCACTCGTGCGAGTCCTGGTGCGAGCGGATGAAGCACCTCTGCTTGCCCTGTCGCGCCGGACGCGCGAGGCGTTCGGCCCACTGCTGGTCACCGGCTTGCGGGACGGCACGATTCACGCCGATGTGCAGATGGACGACGTGATGCTCGCTTTCTCGATGGCGGCAGAAGCCATCGCGGAGTCGGCCAGGACCGGCCGCCGCATGGACGACCGAGTGCGCGTCCTCCTCCATCGCGCCCTCTGGCGAGCGGAGCGGTGAACACGGACTTCGGCCACCGGTTCGAGAGCGACCACCTGCCGACCGTTGCTCGCTCCAGGATCACCCCTCGGTGCGAGCGCCACGTGCCGTCGACCGAGACGTCGCCACTCCTCGACCGCGGTCGTCGCCGGAGACCGGCTCGGGATCAGCCGAGCGAGGCGTTCGGTACTCGCCGTCCTCGCCCGCCCCGACGGGTTCGTCTCCCGTCCGGCCGCTTCTGAAGGCGGTGGACCCTCGGACGATCAGCGAGGTGGGCAATTCGATGCGGCTCCCGGGCAGCCCGGCCCCGTGCGCGGCCTCAACGACGAGATCCACCGCGACCGTCGCCATCTCCCGTAAGGGCTGATGGGTGGTAGTCAGGGGTGGGGCAGCGAAACGAGCTTCGGGCGGATCGTCGAATCCGACCACGCAGGCGTCAGTCGGGATGGACTTCTGCGCAAGATGCGCCGCGCGGTAAATGCTCGTGGCGATGTAGTGCGTCAGAGCGAAGACACCGATCGGAGTGTCGTGGCGCCGGAAAAGGTGCTGGACGAGCCAGGGCTCGGCTCTGCGCTCGGCCCAGGGGTAGCTGAGGACCACGACGTCGACGGTGGGATCGATCCGCTCGACGGCGTCGGTGAATCCGCGGACGCGCTCCCGGCCGAAGCGGAACCGCGGCTCGTCGGTCACGATGACCAGGCTCCTCAGTCCACAGGAGAGGAGGTGCGCGGCCGCGTCGAAACCTCCCTGCCAGTCGGTGGCGCCCACGCTGGTGAGGCCTGGCCGGACGTCGGTCAGAGGTTCGAGCAGCACGACTGGGATCCGCGCGCTCTCGAGGACCGACATCTGATCGGAGGTCGGATAGATCAGGCCGAGCACGACCCCGACGGAGCTGCGCGACCGAATCCGTTGCGGCCAGTCGTCGTCGGGGTCGTCCCGTTCGACGGTCAGCACCAGGTCGAATCCGTGGCGAGCGGCTGCGGTGCGAGCGCCGGTCGTGATCTCGTTGGTCCAGGGATCGTGGAATCTCCCCATAACAAGGTCGATCAGGTACGCGCCCTTGGTGCGAGGGCGCCCGCGCTTCTCGACTCCCGGCATGTAGCCGAGTGTGTGGGCTGCCTCGTGGATTCGGGCGCGCGTCACCGAGCTCGTCTCGCCGCGCCCCGCGAGGACCCGGGACACCGTCGGGACCGACACGCCGGCCCGCTCCGCTACATCGGCCAGGCGCACAGCCCGCCGCCTGGCGTCTCCGCCCCCAGGTATCGCTGCCATCGAGCAAGCGTAGCTTTATTGCGTAAATCAATCGACACGTTTTCTCGGCGGTGACAGGCTCATCGCAGTCGCTCGAACTACAAGGAAGTAGATGACATGCAGAAGAGAAATGTGCTCGTCGCCGGTGCCGTCTCGGCCGCCCTGGCCCTCATCCTCTCGGGGTGCACCTCCGGCGGGTCGGACGGTGGCGGCGATGCCGGGTCCGTGACCCTGGACTACTGGGCCTGGGCCCCCGGGAGCGCCGAGCTCGTCGCGGCGTGGAACGCGGAGCACCCCGACATTCAGGTCAAGCACACCGACGCGGGTGGTGGCACCGACTCCTCCGCGAAGCTGCTCACCGCGAGCCGCGCGGGCAACGCACCCGACCTCGCCGCAGTCGAGTACACGACCCTCCCGTCGCTGATCGTGGCCGATGTACCCCTCAACCTGACGGACGTCCTCACCGATGACGCGAAGGCCGCGTACACCGAGGGCACCCTCCAGCAGGTCACCTTCGACGGCCAGATCTTCGCCCTTCCTCAGGACGTCGGCCCGATGGCGCTGATGTACCGCTCGGACCTTCTAGAGCAGTACGGCATTCCCGTGCCGACCACGTGGGAGGAGTTCGGGGCGGCGGCCGAAAAGGTGAAGGC
>NZ_WUCD01000004.1:0-45818 GCF_009807175.1 Rathayibacter sp. VKM Ac-2803
CGAGCAGCTCATGGTGGCGGAGTACCGCACCGGTGAGCACACGGTCGCGGAGCTGGCCGAGCAGTATGGCGTGGGCCGCGCGACGGTCTACCGCGCGCTCGACCGGGCGAAGGCGAAGGGTGACGGATCGCTCGCGCTGTCGCTCACGGAGACGCGCGATCAGCTTGTGGGCGCGGTCGATCGATGACGAGCGACCGCGCGGGCCGGTGGAACAACAACATCCACTATCACCGCCTCATCCTCGATGCCGTGCCTCCCGGAGCGCGTCGCGCGCTCGACGTGGGGACGGGTAATGGTTTGCTCGCGGCCGAGCTGCACGATCGCATCCCCGACGTGACCGGCCTCGATCTTGACGCCGCAGTATTGAACTCCGCGCTTGGCGAGGACGAGGGTGTGAACTGGCTGCTGGGCGACGTGATGACGTTTCCGTTTCGTGCAGCGTCGTTCGATGTGGTGGCTTCCGTTGCGACTCTCCATCACCTTCCCGATCTTGATCGGGCTTTGACCCGGATGGCGGAGCTGACGGCCCCGGGTGGAGTGGTCGCGGTCGTTGGTCTCGCTCGATCGACGCGCCCCGTCGATCGTCTATATGACCTCGCGGGAGTGGTTCAGCAGCGCGCGTACTCGCGCCGGTACGGGCTGTGGGATCACACTGCGCCGATCGTGTGGCCTCCGCCGCATAGCTACGACGACGTTCGACGGAGTGCGTCCCGAGCTATGCCCGGAGCGCGCTGGCATCGGTTAGCGCTGTGGCGCTATGCGCTCATCTGGAACAAGCCGACCGAGTAGTCGAAGAGCTGAGCCTTCGCGTTGAGAGACCCCCGCGAGCATCCGCTCAGCGGGGGTCTCCGTTGCGACGAGGGGGTACATCGCGCGCCGTCACCCTACTGGTGACGTTCGGCGCGAGCTAGATCCCCCAGTTCGACGTCTGCGGGTCAGTCGGGTTCGTCGTCCCAGGCGATCAGCGGCGGACGCTGAGCGATGCGGGGCATGGGTCCCGTGTTGTCGATCGTGCGGGTGGGCTGGTGGTAGCCGGCGGCGTGCGCGATCGCAGTGAGAGCGTGTCGCGCGTGCTCGTAGTCGAGCTGTTGGGTGACGTGGCGGATGGAGATGTGGGTGCCTTCTGCGAGGGCGGCGGCGAGGGTGAGGATCGCGAGGTCGGCGCTGGTGAGGCCGGTACGTCCGTGGAGGGCGCGGTCGTAGTCGACGGCGTAGACACCCCACCCGGAGTCGTGCAGAATCCACGGCTCGTCAGCGTTCGCAAGCCCGGTGCGGATGAGCAATTCGGTCGCTGCCTCGCGCCCATTGTCGCCCGCTGCCCAGGCGCGCAGCTCGGCGTCCGGATATGCGCTGGTCATACCGTGTCCCGTCGTGTCGGTTGCACTGTTGGTGGTGTCCATTCTCCGAGGCCATCCATCCGATAAGCAGAGCGCCGGCCGGAGGGGCGAGGCCGTCAAGTGTGGCCCGGAGGGCCATCCCCGGAGGGGACGCGAAGCGCTCTTGACGGTCTCGAACCGGAGGCCAGAGTGCCGCGTCGGATGGACGGCCGGAACGCGAGACGACTGCTTAGTGCGGGTCGGGCGTCGGGAGCTGGTCGATGAATTCGCGGAGGTCGGTGTAGACCTCCGTTCGCGTCTGACCGGTCGCTTCCCCGAGCGCGATGGCCAGGTAGTCGAGTGCGCTTGCGGATGCGAGGAGCACGACTTCGTAGTCCGCTGCGGGGTTGGAGTGGCCGGGCTTGTTGCGGTCGTCGTTCTCGCGAAGGACGGCGGTCGCGGTGTCGAATGCCTGCTTGGATTCGACGGGTCCGCGCCCGATGCCGTGCCTGTCCTGCGCATAGCTGACGAGGGCCTGGGCGACGGCCCGGGTCTCGTCGTGCATCATTCGCTGTGCTCCGGAGCAGGGGCCGGCGTCTCCTCTGCCGGGCGTCGGGTGGAGCGTCGGGCGCGAGGAGCGGTGCCGAGGGTGCCGGGCGCGCGGGCTCCGGTGGCGCGCAGTTCCTTATCGCTCCATCCTGACGCGAGGGCGGCGTCCCACGCTTTGCTGTGGGCGTCGCGTGCGTCCTTCGCTGCCTGGTCCGCGGCGTCGACGTCATTGGTCGCCGCGACGAGGGAGCGCACCGCTGCGACTCGCTCTTCTACGGATCGTTCGAGCAGTTCGCGTGCGGAGGCGGCTGCGGTGTCGGGGTCGATTCTCTTGTCTGCCATGCAGCCAGCGTATTCGAGTCGCACGCCGACCACCACATTGGATGTGGCGGTCGGCGTGGTCGACAGAGCACCTGCGGTGCCGGGCGCTATTCAGGAGTAGTTTGGGGAGCAAGCTGTCCGGTTAGGTCCCCTAACCTGCTTTCCGGCCTGGCGCTGCGCTGGGCCGGGGTGCACACTAGACGTGTGGTCCCCGCCAGGAGGCGGGTTCGCTGCGCTGGGCCAAGAGACGGGGGACGGGATGACGAACGACGGTCGCCTGTTCGGTCGCAAGCGCCGAGCGAACGTGCCGGCGGAGCAGCGCCGCGAGAAGACGTACAAGGTGCGGGTGTCGCCGGCCGAGGACGCAGCGTTGCGTGCTCGAGCCGAGGTGATGCAGGTCACGGTCCCACGGCTGATGTTCGAGGCGGCCACCGATGCGGAGCGACGCACGAACACGGAGTGGCGGGCGGTCGGGTCCGAGCTGGCGCAGATCCGAACGCTCATGGGGTTCATCTCGAACAACATGAACCAGCTCGCGCGGTTCGCGAACACTGAGGGTCAGTTCCCGGTGGAAGCGGAGCGGTTGGCGGCGGAGTACAAGCTGCTGGTGCCTCGTGTGTATGCGGCGCTGGATCGGTTGGAAGGCAAGTGATCCCCAACGTCACGTACGGCGGGGACATGGGCGGGCTGGTGCAGTACCTCGCCGGCCCGGGCCGTACCAACGAGCACACCGAGCAGCACTTGATCGCGGGGGACCCGGCGATCATGGCGATGCACGGTGAGTCGGTGTTGGATCGCGCGGAGGCGCGGGAGATTGCACGGAAGCTGACGCACAACCGCGACTTCTTTGGCGTCGACGTGACCCGTCAGGTGAAGGTGTTCGACCGGGAGACGGGCGAGCAGACCGGCACCGAGCGGGTGAAGTCTGACGTGTGGCATTGCTCGCTGTCGCTGCGGGCCGAAGAGGGCCAGCTCACCGACGAGCAGTGGGGCCGGATCGCGACCGACTTCGTAGATCGGATGGGCTTCTCCGGGCCGTCGTCCGGGAAGGCGAATTGCCAGTGGGTGGCCGTGCGTCACGGGCTCTCCGCGAACGGAAACGATCACATCCACATCGCCGTGTCGACGGTCCGCGAGGATGGCACCAAGGCGCACATCCCGCGGGACAAGAAGCTGTCGCAGACGGTGTGCCGGGAGTTGGAGCGCGAGTACGGATTGGAGCGTCTACACGAGCCGGAGCGTGAGCTGGGGGAGCGCGGTATCCAGCCCGCAGCGCGCGAGGTCGCGCAGCGCCGCGGTGCGGTTGAGGTCGACGCGCACCGACTCGAACGCGCGGTGCGATCGTCTGCCGCAGCGTCGGTGGATGAGGGCGAGTTCGTGCGCCGGATGCGCCAGGCCGGGGTGCTGATCCGACCCCGCTACGCGGCTGGCCGTGACGATGTTGTCGCGGGCTACTCGGTCGCCTTGCGGCCCGAGAAGGGGCAGCCGGTGGTGTGGCACGGCGGCGGGAAGCTGGCGCGTGATCTGACGCTCCCGGAGCTGCGCAAGCAGTGGCCGGACAGCCCCGAGACGGCGACCGCGGCCGTGCAGGAGTGGCGGGCAACCGCGAAGAATCCGTGGCGCTACGAACCGGTCGCACCGGGCCGGGAGACGCGCGAGCTGTCGCCGGACGTGTGGTCGGAGTACGCGCGTGACCTGTCGGCGTTGAACGAGCGGATGAAGAACGTTCCGCCGACCGATCGGGCGCAGTGGGCGCACGTCGCACGGGAGACGTCTGGGGCATTCGCGGCATGGTCGCAGCGGTTGGAGGCCACGCCGGGGCCGCTTGCGGACGCCTCGCGTTCCCTGGCCCGCTCGGCGCATCTGAGCGCCCACGAATCGCGGCCCCGGCCGGCGTCGTCACGTTCCCTCGCGGGTTCCGCGATGGTGCTGATGCAGGTGAGTCAGAGCGGTAAGGCGACGGTCGCCCAGGCGCTCATCCTGCGCGAGCTGGCGAAGCTCAGCCGCAGCATTCACGACATGCACGCGGCGGTCGGAGACGCCCGGCGTGCACGCGACGTGCGGGTGATGATGCAGAACCGGTTGGCGCTGGTTCGGGATCGCATGCCTGCTGTGGAGGGGGCGCAGTCGCAGCGGCAGCGTGCGGCGGTGTTGACGCCGGAGCAGCAGCGGGAGGCGGTGGCTCGGTTGACGCCGGAGCAGCGGGAGTTGCAGAAGCGGATGGCCGCGGATCGCGGCTGGGCTGATGGTTCGCCGGTGCCGAAGAAGGTGTCGGAGCCGAGCGCGGCGCCGACCTACGAGCCGGCCGTGACGTTGAAGCCGGACCGTGACCGAGATGGTGGCCGCGAACGGTGATCGTCACCGTCATGGGCCGAACGAGAAGAGACGAGGGGATCGGATGAGCGAGCACAACGACGCCGATGGGGGCGTGCACGAGGACGTCGACACGGCCATGCGAACCGCGCTGACGGTGGCGATGCAGTTGGCCGACAAGATGGCTCGACTGCGCGAAGAGCTGGCGCGCGACGCGCAGCGGCGCGACACCGACGCGGCGCGCGAGCTGGCGGCACGGTTCGAGGCTGAGCGGGGCGTGGCCATGTCTCAGGTCGACGTGGTGAACCGGCCTGAGTGGTGGAACGACGCGAGCGTGCAGGACATCGCGAACGTCACGGAGACGGCCGAATCGTGGCGCGGTTTCGACCCGCGCGCGGAGGCGGCAATGGAGACGATCGGCCGCGAGGTCCAGGACCGTTACGGCGTCGACGTCGCCTCGCTCATCGCGGACGAACGCGCGCGAGCGGGCGAGGAGCGCACCGAGGCGGTGCAGCTCGTCGCGGAAGCGGACCGGCTAGACCGCGCAGCCGATACCCGCTCCCAGGACGCGCCGAACGACGTCCAGGACGTGGCAGCAGGGTTGGAGGCGCAGGCGCTCGCCTACGAGGCCGCAGCGGCCCGTGGAGGCGATGAGCAGGGCCGCACCCCGGAGCAGTTGCAGGAGCTGGCAAGCGACGCCCGCAACCAGGCGCAGCTCCACCGCGACACTCCCGCGAGCGAGCCGGCGGCGGCCGACTCGACCGCGGACGCGGCACGCGCGGACGCCGGCAACCGGTACGACAGCTCCGAGCGGCGCGAAGAGTTCGCGAAGAGCTTGGAGGGTCACGCGACACCCGAGCAGATCGCCGTGCGGATGCGCGCCGACGTCGACCAGGCCCGGCCCGCGCACGAAGCGCTCACCAGCCGCAGCACTCCCAGCCGCGGCCGTGGCGGTGGCGGTGCAGCCGGTGGCCGCACCCGCGACCGTGGGGACCGCTCCCGCTGAGACGACCGGCTACGCACACGACAGGGCCGGGACCACATCATGTGGTCCCGGCCCTGTTTCGTGCGCTCAGAACAGCGCGGGATCGGTCGGAGGGAAGAAGCCCGGCGGTGGCGGCGTGTAGGGCAGTGGGTCACCGGGCTTGTTCTCGTCCTGGGAGGTCGCGAACGGGCCGGAGGAGGAGAGCAGGACCGCCATGTGTCGGTCGAACTGGTTGAGCCACCAGTCGCCCATCTTGATCGGGTCCTGGCGGGCGTTCTCCCATCCGCGCCAGAGCGTTTCGAGGCGACTCAACGCTTCCTCGCTCTCCCACCACGCCGCCTTCCAGCGCAGATCGGCGCGACCCGCGCGCCCGACGAGACGGCGGTACTTGAACCGCACGTGCTCGCGCACGAAGTCATCCAGAGTCGGGTAGAACAGCTCTGGTTCCGGCTCGGTCGCGATCGCGCCGGAGGCGTCCGCGGGCTCGTCAAAACCGAAGGCGTCATCCATGGCTACTTGCCTTTCGCGCTGCCGGGCTGGTGTGCGGCGATAGATGCCTTGATCGCCTCGACGGTCGCTTTCGGGCCGTTGTACCAGGGGACCGTTTTGAGCATCACGGCCCGGTTACCGGAGGAAAGCATGATCGCGCGACCGCGGGGGAGGTCCGCGAGTTCCTGCACTTCGAGGATCTTTTCTCGCTTCAAGGAGGAGGTGGTGGATCGGACGCCCTTGTTCATGCTGACGGACGTTGTTTCACGGTCGAAGGTGCCGATGAGGTCGGAGAGCATGCCGAGGAATTCGGGGTCGGAGACGCCGCCTGCGTACAGTTTCGTGTTCGCCGCGGACCACAGCTTCTTCATTCCCTCCTGCCCGTAGACAGCCACTCCCTGCGACCAGGACTGGTAGACGGACATGATCGGGATTCCTCGAGAACCGAAGTGGGAGTACAGGTCGGGAAGGTCCGACCAGCGGCACACGTTCGCCGCCTCATCCAGCAGCCCCAGCAGCGGCGATTTCAACCGGCCACCGGGTGAGGCGGTCGCCAGCTCCTCCGCTGCCTCGATCGTCGCGGCCGTCAGCGCCGTCACGAGCGCGGTCGCGTTGCCGGCGCCCTCCATCGACAGCGAGTAGAGAGTGCCGGAGCTCTTCACGAACTCGTGCGGGTTGAACTGCCGGCGCGGGTCGACCGGCTTGGGCCGCACGGCGGTCGCCGTGGTACCGCCATCCTCCGCGTCAACAGCGGCCACCTGAGTCGATGAGTCCCCGGCGTCCTCCGCGGCCACCAGACGGCCGCTGGAGGCCGCGTCCGGGTCGACGGGGCGCGGGTTCACCCACGGTTCGATCGTGGTGTTGTTCAGGCACGCGGCCATCCGCTCGGCCGAGGAGTAGATGCTGTCGCGCGGCTTCTCCGCGCCGCGCTGCACGGAACGAATCTGGTCCGCTTGACGGGCATAGCCGGCCTCTTCGAGGTAGTCGAGCGCATCCGTGCGAGCGACGTTCGTCAGCCAGTCGTACACGTCCGTAATCGGCCGGTTCCCGATCGCGGCAGCGAGGAAGAACGCGGCCAGGAGGTTCTGTCCCTTGCCCTCGAAGTAGGCATCCGTCTTCGCTCCCGCCGAGGTCACAGACGACGCGAAATGCTGCGCGAGCTTCGCGGCCTTGGTGTCGTCCGTGACGTAGGTCAGCGGGTTCCACCACCAGGTCGGCTCCTCCAACGCGACCTTCTGGGGATCGAACACCCACACGTCCCCGACCTGCGCGCGCAGGTCCCGCGTCGCATCGAGCACGTCGCGCTTGTTCGAGGTGGTGACGACAGCGCCGGGCGCGGCCGTCAGCGCCGGGATCACCAGCGAGGTCGACTTACCCACGCGAGGGCCGGCAATCAGGATGCCCATGTCCTCGAACGAGGAGTAGAGGGTCTTCTTCGTGGCCAGGACCATCGCCCCGGTCGGGATGCCGGGGTTGCCGGTCACGCCCAGACGCGCGGACGTCGAGGTCGCTGCTTTGAGCTGCATCCCCTGCATCTCCTTCACCGACGCCATGTGCCGGGCGGCGTGATCCGCGCGAGACGCGCCGCGCGACATCATCGACTTCATCCACAGCACCCACACGCCCAGCAGGACCAGGCCGATGCCGAACACGATCGCGATCGTCGTTCCGGACGAGGGCCACGTGTAGGTGCCCTTCCGCAGCCCCTCGATCATCGCGAACGGATCGCCAGTGATCCCGGCGTTCACGCCATCCATGTCGGAGCCGAGCTTCATCGCCACCGCGAAACCGACGATCGCGATTATCGCCCCGACCGCCGACACGAGCATCAGCGTCTCGTTGCCCGCCTTCCCGGGCTCGCGCCGGCGGTTGTTCGTCGTCGTGCTCATGGTGCAGCTCCTTCAATCGGTGCGGTGGTGGTGAGGGGCGGTGGTGCGGGAATCGCGTGCTGCACCGCCGTGGCGAACGCGAGAGTGGCGGCCGTGGCCACGAGGACCGCGACAGCCAGGAGTCCAGCGATCGCGCCGGCCTGGCCAAACGGACCCCGCAGCAGAGCGGTCCGGGTGCGGGCAGGGGTCACGACGTCACCAGCTCCGCCAGCGGGACCGGCGCCGACAGGAACCGGCGCGGCTCGCACCGCTCGTAGATCGGCCCGTCATAGCGCGGCGTTGCGTCGGCCGGCGCGGCCTCGCAGCTCGTGCCCCAGGTGAGGACGGCCTGCCCGGCGTCGACGTACTCGCAGGGCAGGTCCGTCATGTGGAACGAGTGAGGGTGCGTCGTCGTCATCGAGCAGCCCCAGAGGTAACCGTCGTAGACGACCGTCGACGTGCAGCTCACGAGAGCACCTGCCCCCACAAGCCGGCTGCCGTCACTCCCGCGGAGACGGCCAGAGCCGTCCAGCAGCCGAGGGTGGCGACGTGCTCGACATCGGCCTTCACATCCGCGACCCTCATCCGCACGGCGAGGATGCTGCCAGCGAGGACAGCGCCAGCGGCGACGATCGACACCCCGACCGCGGCGAGGGTGACGGCCTCCCCGGTCACGGCAGAATCTCCACCGCTACCGGGTCGGTCGCCAGCGGCTCGTTCGCGCGTCCGGCACGGCTCGTGGTGTGCCAGAGCTTGTTGGTGTCGTTGACGTCCAGCTCGGCGGCGGTGAGCTGCACCCGGATCGGGATGCCCGGCCGGCCGCCCACCTTGATCAAGAACCGTCCGCGCCCGGGAGGCTCGGACTCGTGTCCCGATACCGGGTCCCAGGCGGGCGGGTCCTGCCAGCTCGTGAGCATCGACTGTTCCGCGTTCGACAGCGGAACCGCCGAGGTCAGCAGCGGCATCTCAGCGCCGGGCAGGCCGCCGCAGATGACCATGCCGGAGCGTTCCACGAAGCCCTTGGCCTTCATCTGGTCCTCCTGCGACGCGAGCGCGAGGAGGTCACTCATCGTGTGGCTGATCATCGCCAGGCCCACGCCGCGGGCGCGGTTCAGGCGGGTGAGTGCGTCGACGCGATCGACCATGCCCTTGCCCGCGCGCAGCGCCCGCCACAGCTCGTCCAGGATCACGAAGTAGTGCCGGCGCGGCTCCAACCCCGCCTCCGCGAGGGCGGATGCCACGTTGACCGTTCCGAACCCGGCAGACCAGCAGGCGAGAAGGATGCTGGCCTGCAGATCGCCCTCAGAGTCATCGATCGAGGACACGTCGTAGACCACGGGCCGGTCCCGGCGCATGGGGGTGGTGGTCTGGCGGGAGAAGATCTCTCCCAGCCGGCCGCCGGTGGTGAGGCCGATGAGGGAGGCTTCGAGGTTCTCGGTGATTTCCTTGTATCGCTTGATTTCGCCGCGGTCGAGAGCGACCTGTCGAATCTCGTCCGGCGCCGCCTGGATGACGGCGAGGAGGTCCGCGAGGACGGGGATGCCCTCGTGGGTCTCGTCCAGGTACTTCAACGCCCGGTCGATGATGGTCTCTTCCCGGTCGCTCGGCGGCTCGGAGCGGAGGATCGTCAGCAGCGCGGCGATCATGGTGTGCCGGCGGCCGTGAGCGTCCGCGAGCACCTGCGCGGCGAGCCGCTGCGACTTCACCGCGTGCTTGCGCTCCTCCTTCGAGTTCTCCCCGCGAGCGTCGAGCTCAGCCGCGCGCGCGAGCGCCTGGTCGGCGTCGGCGCGGAGGCGAGCCGCGGCGGTCGTCGCCTCTCCCGGATCGAGGATGTTCAAGTACCCCCGGCCGCGGCCGAGGGTGATGACCTGCCCGTCCATCGCGCGAATGAGGTCCACGTAGTCGGGCTTCAAATCGCCCAGGACCAGCGGGAGGGTGCCGTACCCGGCGAGGCCGGTCGCCATGCGGCGGGTGAGCGAGGACTTCCCGAGCCCCGGCTTGCCGAGGACGAACATCGACGGGTTGGAGATGAGCTGCGCCCGCTGGAACCAACTGATCGGGTCGCAGAGGACGGAGGCGCCGGTGGCGAGATTCTTTCCGAGGGGAACGCCGATCATGGGCGTTCCGGTGCCGACCGAGAACGGGTACAGCCCGCACACCTGCACGGTCGTCGCGCGGAACTCATCGGCGGGCTGAATCGAGACGGCCTGCCCGCCGCCGCGACCGAGCCATCCCGTCGACGTCGGCCGCATCGGCCGCTTGGGGGCCGGCTCCTTCTCGATCTTCTGCTTCCCGCCCTGATGCGGGATCGCCCGCTTCTTCCGGGACCGCTTGGAGGGCTTCTCTCGCGCGAGCGGCGAGACGGCGGCGCGGGCCGCTGCCGCTTCCTCTTGTGCCTTCCGAGCCCGGCGGGACCCGGCTCGGCTGTCCGTCGTCGCCGCTGCGGCAGCGGCCGTCGACGGGGCGCCGACCGCACCCGTGGGGACGGCTGAGTCGAGCGCGTCGACGTCGCTGGCCTCCTCGCTCTGGTCGATGTCGGCGGCGCCGGTAGGCAGCTCGTCGCCGTCGACGGGGGCGATCGCGTCGACCGGCTCGGTGTCGCGGTGGCGGGAGAAGAACTTGGTGGTGCTACTCACTGGGGGCCTCCAAGAAGGGACGAAACGACGACAGAGACGGGCGAGGGCTGACGGTTAAGCCGGAACGGCACCGGACGTGTGTCCAGTGCCGTCCTGGTGGCGGTGTCCGTCACAGGGCTTCCCGGATTTCGTTGGGGATGCGCAGGTGCCGCGGCAGGACCAGCCCCAGCGGGAGGGCAGCCGCGAACGCGGAGTCCTGCGATCCGAACGCCGGCCGCATCCGCAGACGGGCCGCTGAGGTAAGGGAGTCGATCGCGGCGCGCGCTTCCGGCTCCTGCGTGCGGTCCATCGTCGTGGCCGTGACGATCAGGCCGAAGTTCATCAGCCCGGCGCCGGAGGCCTCCTCCGCCGCCGTGGCCTGCGCCGAACGGGTCGAGAGCGTCGAGCGAGCGGTCGGTTTGGTCGACGCCGAGGAGTTGAACTGCGCAGCGTTCAGGTCCGCCTCCACCAGCGCGGCAGCTCGTGCCGGATCGATGGGACGGTAGAGCAGCGTGACGCGCTTGCGGGCGATATCGCGGTGCGGTGCGAGCAGGCGGGCGAGGATGCCGGCCTGCACGACGCCGCGTGGTGGGGCGGTCATCGTCCACGACGTCGACACCGCCCCGTCGTGCCGGTAGGAGTCCCAGTGAGCCTCCGCGGCAGCAGGGCCGACGTCCGTCCAGGACAGGTCCGCGACCTCGCCCGCTGCGCGCGCCTGGTCGATCAGCACGGCCGCGTCGGGGTCGTAGGCGGTGCGGATGACCTCGCAGAGCTCCTGAGCGTTCAGCGGCCGAGCAGCGCCCGCGCCGGTCGCTGCCAGCGAGGACGTCAGTCCGGGGATGCGGGAGGAGAGGTCGGTGGCGACCTCTTTCGCGTTGCGGCGCTTCCCGTTGATGCGCGCGGTCGCGGTGAACGTGAGCGCGATGTAGGCGCGGATCGTCGCGGAGCCGACCGGATAGCTCTCCACGACCTCTGAGAGCATCGCTCGAGCAAATAGCGGGGCGTCGGGGTCCATGGACCCCTCGACCTCACCACGCAGGCGCGTGCCGGTGTCGGGGGCCGTCTCGACCGTTACCGATGCCGCCTCGATGCCGGGCTCGTCTCCGAGGTTCGCGAGCCAGATGCCGTACTCCGCGACCTGGTTGTTGATCTGCTCCTGATCCACCAGCGCCGCACCGTCCGGCTCGGTCGCGAGAACGACGGTGAAGTGCTTCGTGGTCGGGGTGCTGATCAGCGCGAACCGGCGCCCGTGGGAGTCCTCGTGCTCCGTGAGCTGCGACGCGGCCGCGAGCCCCGGGAGCTGGAAGGTTCCCCACTTTGCACGGCCGATCGGGCCGGAGCGGTAGATGTTCGCTCCCTTGCTCTTGGTGCGCCACCAGTTCACGCGGACCACCGTCCTTCCCAGGGCTGATTGCCCGTGCTTGTCCTTGACCGAGACGGTCAGGAGGATGCTGCCGAAGACGGCGGCGACGATCAGTGCCGGCCCGAGGCCGGCGAACATGGACGCGACGATCGAGGACAAGATGCCCACGAACATCACGAGAGTGGCAACCTGCCCCAGCCCGCCCAGGCCGGCGGTCTGGGGCTTTCGCCAGTTGCCGTAGGTGCGGGCCTTGACCGGATCGGTCGCTGTCGCTGTGTTGGTCATGGTTAGTTCCCGTTCTCGTTGCTGCCGGTTGCGTCATTAGTGGCCGACTTCACGGCCTCCGCGGCGTGCTTGGCGCCTTCGGCGGCCTTCATCGCGACCGCGACACCGGCGCCGATCGGGCCGGCGGCGGCCGTGGCGCCACCCGCTGCCGCACCTGCACCGGCCCCTGCGCCCGCCCCAGCCCCGGCACCCGCACCGGCGCCGCTGGTTGCCGCGCTTCCCGCGCCGGCCCCGCTGGTCGCGGCCGAAGCTGATCCGGACGGGTCTGCTGCCGGCGACGATGCGGGAGAGCCGGGAGAGGCCTTGCTGCCGGTCGGGCCGTCCGTAGACGAGCTGCCGCCGCCTCCGCCGCCTCCGCCGCCGCCTCCGCCGTTGTTGCTGGCGCGGATCGCACCCGTCGCAATGTCACCAGCGCCGCTGATCGCTGCTGCGCCGAGGAGCAGGCCAGCGCTTCCGCCGCCTCCGACCGAGGACACGGCCGGGACGAGGAACCGCATCAGAGCGGGCAGAGCCACGAGCGCGATGAGCATCAGAGCGAGGCCGGTCATGATCTGGAAAAGCCCGGTGCCGTCCGACTTGAACAGGTCGGTGCCGGTCATCCGGAACGCGATCGCATAGACGATCGCCGCGGCCGGCTTGTAGAGGATGAACGCGATGGTCCAAGCCATCGCCTTCTTGAACCACTGCCGGCCGATTTCGGTGTTCGTGAACGATGCGGCGACCGGAAAGATGCCAGCGAGAACGACGAGCATCGCGCCGCGGAAGACCATCAACGCGATCTGCACGTAGGTCATCACTACCGTGAGCATTCCCAGGAAGAACAGCCCGATCAGACCCACAGGCGAGGTCAGAGTGAGGCCGATCATTGCCGAGACGTTCGTGCCGAAGCAGTTCGATTCACCGTTGGTGATACTGCAATCAGTGGAGTTCTGGAGAATCCACACCGAGAACGCATCGCCCGCCTGAGTGGCGAGACGAATAACGACGAGGCCGGCGCCGGCCACGGCGATCAGCGTCAGGACCGAGCCCATCAGCTCCTTCAACGGAGCGGCGCGCTGCGTCCACACCATTCGGCCGGCCGCGACGAGGACGGAGAGGACCGCGAGGCCGCCCGTGTACCACTGCAACTGCCCCTGTACCCAGCCGACGACCGACGAGGACTCGTTGAGGTGCATCGCCAAGGGCAGGAATCCGGTCACGAGCGCGGAGGCAGAGGAGAGCAGCAGAACGGCGAAGATGATGACGCCGACGCGGCCGAAGTGAGCCTCCCCGTCGCCGTGACGGCGACGAGAGGCCATCATCACTCCGGCGAAGATCAGCGACATGATCGCGAGGCCCGAGGACACCCACGTCACGTAGCCGAGGATCGTCTCGAACGCTTCCGGCAGCGGCGGGGTGCCGCCGCCGTTCACTCCGCCCCCACGGTCCACGACGGTCACGGGTGACGGAACTTCAACCCAGAGGGTGCCGAGGGAGGCGATCGCCTTGCCGTAGCCCTCGAAGATGTTGTTGACGAACTGCTGTAGTGCGTCGTTCGTGGCCTGGGAGATGACGGCGCCGGCCTGGCAGCCGAAGTCGAGGATGCCGCACGGCTCGGCGGGTGGCGGGGTGACGGTCACTGGACACCACCCCAGATGACGTAGCCGCCGAGGCTCTGCAAGGCCACCGGTCGGTAGGAGGGCTGGCCGTCGTCGGTGAGGACGACTTTCCAGTCACCGTCGCTCCATTGAAGCTCCTGCGCGCCGCTGGACAGCGTTCCGTTGTTGAGAGTGAATGCCGTGTCGATCGTTGCTCGGTCGCCCGTGTAGGACAGCACCTTGAAGCCGGCGATCTGTACGCTCACGCCGTTGTTCGAGGTGCCGTACTCCGTCGCCAGCGCAGCGTCCCGGCCCGGGCCGGGGACCACGAGCTGCTCGGTGACCGCTCGACTCAGGCTCGCGTTCGAGCCCATAGCCCACAGGTTCGCCGTGGCGAACAGGGCGCCCTCAACGGTGTGGGCGTAGCAGCTGCGCACACCGTCGTCACCCGTTACTCCGGGGCCGACATCGCCGCGCCCGGGGGCCGCCATTGTTCCCACGATCGTCCACTCCGTGTCCGGAGCGGCCGACAGTGTTCCCGACTCCTCGTATCCAGCGAGTCCACAGACGCTCGCGGCTGCGGAGTCCACGGTCGGAGTAGCCGAGGGTTCAGGAGTGGACGGTGCGGCGGAGGAAGCAGTGCTCCCTCCGCCGCGGCCCAGGGAAGTGAAGGCAATGAGGATGCCCGCGAGGACCAGGACCCCCACGAGAACGGCTCCAAAGATGAAGCCCTTGCGGGTGAATGGGGTGCGAGTTTCCGCGTTGCTCATCGGATTCCCTTTCGTTAGTGGAGCTTTCTCCGTTGGCTTGGTGACGGACGCTACGCGCCCATCAGGAAGCCCACGATCGTGAACGCGGCGGACACGATGATCACGCCGACGAGGAGGCGTCCGAGCCAGCCGCCAATCTCTCCGCCTTCGCCGCGGCGGGCGGAGACGGTCATGGTGACGCCGAGGATGATCAGGCCGACGACGGCGACGCCGAGGCCGACCCACTTGGCCCAGCCCATGACGACGGTGAACGACTCGAATCCGGGGGGCATGCCGCCGGGGCCCGGGTCGGGGACGACAGCGCCGAGGCTGCCGGCGGCCGAGATGAATTCGGTTGCTGCGAGGAGTGCAGACATGGTGTGCTCCGTTTCGTGTTGGTGGTGCGGGGTGTTCGGTGCCGCCGGTTGGGGCGCCGAAGAGTTCCGGTTATCCGGTGGTGAGGGGGCCGTCGGCGTACGCGACGTCGAAGTGCAGGTGGTTCGGGGTGTCGTTGAACTGCGTGATGTGCTGATACGTGGTCGAGCGGCACTGAATCTGACCCGCACGCGAGCCCATCGGGACCTGCGGGTCCAGGACGGTGAGGAGTTGGAGGGCGTTCGTGTCACAGCCCGTCGTGGCCGTTCCGGCGAAGGAGTAGAAGTCGACGGCGTGGCCGCCGCCGTCCATCCAGTGGGAGGAGCCGGTGCCGGCGCCGAGGAGCGAGCCGGTGCACTGGCGGTTGAGGTCGGAGACGCCGACCTTCCCGAACGTGTTCAGCGCAATCGTGATGATCTGGAGAATGCGCACATCGATCGCGCAGTTCTCCTTGGCGGTCCCGGCGGCCATGTCGCGAATCTGCTGCGCGTACCGATCCTCGAGAAGTGTCAGGTTCCCGGCGTCCATCGCGGCAACGAGGTTCGCGGCGAGGGCCTGCGCATCCCCCGAGACAGCGACGCACCCACCGACCGGCGCTGCCGTCGCGGGCGGCGTGCCCACGGGCGTCGCCGGGACGCCGACTGGCGCCGTCGACGTCGGGGCGCTCGTGCCGCCGCCGAGGCTGGTCAGGTAGGCCATGATCGCCACGGCGTCAGAGCGGTACTTCGTGTAGTGGTTCGGGTCGGCGTTGCGCTGCACCTTGTTGATCGCGATGGAGGGCTCCATCGACTGCCAGCCATCGACCTTCACGAGGCGATCGAAGAACAGCCCGGCCGAGGTCGTCGGGTCCATGCGCTGCTCGACGGTGCCCCAGCTCGACTGCTGCTGGAAGAGGCCGATCGAGTCAGCGACCGACCCGTCCGGGTTGATCGCACCGTCGCCGTAGCTGATGTTCACCAGGGACGACTCCCCGATCGCCGTCTGCACGCCGAGCGTCTGCCCGTCCGCGCCGAGGCCCTTCGCCGCCCCGGCGTTCACGATCAGCGCCGCGTTCACGAGCTGGTCGTGCCCGTAGGCCCCGACCTTCGCATCCGCGGGGATCGCGGAGACGTTGATAGGTCCGCCGCCCGGCAGGCATGCGGCGGCGGCGGTGCCGCCGAAGAACAGCACCCACAACAGCATCGCGATCGCGACGACGGGCACCATGACCGCCGCGAGCACCCCCAGTCCCCCCTTCTCCACGGGCTATTCCGAAGCCAGAGGGGTGATCTGCTCGACAGCCCACGGGGCTGCCTCGACGGTGCGGTGGACGTACACCGAGTACTCCCCCGCATCGGTGGGCACGAGGATGCGCATCGTGAAGGCGCCGTCGCCGTCGCGAACGCTCGCGGGGCTGGTGAGGGTCGTGCAGGGCACGTTCGCGGGGTCGACCGTCTCGTAGGCGACGGCCGCCTGCTGGCTCAGGAACGGGTACAACTCAGCGATCCACGTGTCGTAGTCCAGCGTCGGCCGGCAGAACGCCGTCACCGCGCTCGTCGCGAGGCTGACCGTCTCGGCCTCAGCCGAGGCGTCCTCAGTGATTTCCGCATCGCTCGGCACAGCTTCGGTCGGAGCTGCGCTCGGCGTCGCGGGCGCTGAGGTAGCCACGGACGAAGGCGCCGCGGTCGGAGAGCTGGTGCTTGTCGGTGCAGGTTCCGTGCTCAGGGAGCACCCGGTCAGCCCGCACATTGCCAGCGCTACTGCGCCTGCAATCGGCATCAGTCTCGTTCCGCTCACGCTGTTTCCCCTCGTCTGGACGAGGCTCACTCGCCACGACGAGCCTAACTACTTTTTGAGCCCACCACCACGTTTGATGTGCGAACGACCAAGAAATAAGTGACGGTGCCCATAACCCCGCGAGAGATTTGTTGCATAGTGCGCCATGATTGATGCATGCCCGACCCCTCGCCCATCCCGATACCCGACGAGGTGAAAGTGGCGATACGTGTCATTGGGGACGAGATCAACCACCGCATCCTGTGGTTCTTGCTTCACCTCGATCAGCCCGAGCGCGGCTCCTACTTCGGCCCGATTCGCAAGCAGGTGCCGGAGAAGACGGCAGAGACCGTGCGCCGTCACCTTGTGCAGCTCGAAGACGCCGGGGCAGTCATCGTTGACACTCCCGTCGCTGATCGGCCGGGACGGACCGTGTTGTACCGCGCAGACAAGGCCTTCATCAAGGCGCTGTTCGCGCAGAGCGAGGCCAACATGTTCGCTGACGCCCCCCGGCCGGAGGTCGGCCTCTAGGCGCACAGCTCCTCGCGGAGAAGGTCTGCGCACGCCGCAGTCCAGGTCGCGTGCAGCTCGGCGCGATTGACCTCGTAGGTGTGCGCGCGCCCCGAGTTCTCGTGGACGTCGACCAGGCCCAGCTCCTTGAACACCCGAAGCGGTGGTCGGATCGAGGTCGGTGGAAGCGCCGTCAGTTCGGCAAGCTCATCGCACGTCGCCGGGCCGTGAGTGACCAGCGCGCGGATGACCAGCCAGCGGCGCTCGTTGAAAACGGCCACCGTCCGGCGCGTGTCCCCCACGCCCGGCTCGATGACGCCGACTGCCTGATCCCCTGAGTTGTTCCCCGTACTCATAGAGACACACTACCTCGACAAGTAGCAGCCTGCTACCCATCCAGGGGGCGCCCAGCGCTCGTAGAGCAGACATTCATCCTCAGAAACGCAGGTGCTAGCCTACCTGGATGGGTAGTCGAGCGCAGGTCGGGCCGTCGTATTTCTCTCTACAGATCGTGGAGGCCATACGACAGCTCCTCCCGCGCAGCGGCATGACAACCACCGAACTGATCGAGAAATCGAAGTTCTCGCCCAACTACTACTACGTGCGAATGCGCGCCGACGCGCCGTTCGACGCCGACGACATCGAGCAGATCGCCACCGCCCTCGATATGACTGTCGCTGAATTCGTCACTCTCGCAGCAAGCACACTCGTCACGGAGCAGAAAGCGCAGCGACGGATCGCCACCGTCGACAAGTCCGAGCTGGCCCGGCGACTGACGTTCCTCTCGAATGGCCTTTCCGCGGACGCCGTAATGGAGTTGGCCGGCCCTGACGCTTCCTTCGACGTGCTCGACTGGCAGCGGATGGCGAATGGACGCGGCGATGGTCGCGAGTACTTCGATGTACTCACGACCCTTGCAACTATCTTTGACGTTGACCCCCGATACCTGTACCAAACCGGCGATAGAGAGCTTGCCGAGCAGATCGAAGCGCAGAAGGACTTCGCCAGGGCGGTCGACGAAACCGGCGTAACCAGCATTGCAGCGCGCGCATTCGATGAGATTAGCCCCGCTGAGCTGCGCGCGTTGACCAAGACCATTCGGACGCTGCACCAAGAACGATCGAGGACCTGATGCGGACCCATTCACTAGACGTAACGGAAATTCGACGCCGCGCCGCCAAACTTCTTGATGACGCCGGTATGCAGAAGTGCGCCTCTCTGGATGATGTCGTGGCGATGACGACTGAGATTCACGGAAAGCCGATCGACATCCAAGTGACTGACGATCCCACCTACCAATCGCTCAGCGCGGTATGGATCGACTTCCCCGAATTTGCCACGGTCATCGTTCGCGCGAAAGACCGGCCCGTTTTCCGCGTCAGGGGAATCGGGCACGAGCTCGGGCACATCCTGCACGGCCACACCGGATGCCACCTGACCGCGGCTGCTTTGACTCCCCAGGAGCAGGAAGCGTTCAACCGATTCACCCGCCAGGGTGCAATCGTTCGAGGGCGCGTGTCTGCCAGCCGGCTGAACCGCCACGCGCCCGACCCTGACCTCGTTCGCGCCGAAGTCGAGGCGGAGCAGACGGGCGTGCTCATCGTCCGCCACCTCCTCATCGCTTCACATCTCGCGGACAAGGCATTCGGTTAGACACGCGCCTTGATTTCGACGCTCGCGCTGCTAGGGCTGATCGCCATCTTCTTGTGGAGGACTCCTCAACAATTCCGGTTCTGGCGGAAGAAGCGCATCGCCTTCACTGAGGCGCCGTACGCCTGGATCGCGTCAGGGATCGGCATCGTCGCACTCCTCACGCTGGGGATGGCCTACCCCGTTGACACCATCGACCGCGTTCTGGGCGGGTCGAACAATGTCTACGCCGTTCAGAATGCTCTCGCGGTGACGGCTTTCTGGTGCACGCGAAAGGCCTGCCTTTTGGCGACAGGCCACCACCGAGAAAAACAGACCAGGCTGGCAATCACCGTCATCGTCCTGATGATCGCCTCAACGGTCTCGTTCTTTCTGATCACGGATCGAGCGAAGACGTCGCCGGAGTTCATTCACGACCACATCGAGCAACTTCCTGCCATCCTCTGTGCCGGGCTGTACCTGAGCGCTGTTCTCGTCATCGCTCTGGACCTTTTGCGACTCTCCGCGCAGGATGCGGCTGTCGGCCATCGATTCTTTGTCGTCGCCGCTGCGCTCATCGTGGCCGGTGCTCTCGATGAAATCGCGGCCTTGCTCTTTGGATACTTCGGCGCCGCGGAAATATCAGCCATGCTCCACGCGACATTCAGCTACCTCTTCTATCCCGGCATACTCTTCGTCATGTTCGGAATCGTGTATTTCTCTGTCAAGCGCAGAAGATGGGTCAGGGCCGCCGACCGAATGCTAGCCGACCTCCGTAGCCCTATCGAGCGTCTTCGCGGAACCATCTACGAACTCACAGAGGACGAGCTTGTCGAGGTCGATATCGCTACGACACTCTTCGAGTACGTGGTAACGCTTCGTGATGCGTTGAATGACCGGGCGATAGAACTCTCTGCACAAGAAGAAGAACAATTAGCCGCAGCCGAGATTTGGCTTGAGTCACATCTGGGATCGATTATGGAGATTTCTCAATGAAGCAAGCACTTCTCGGTGCAGCGATCGGAGCTGCCGCCGTCTCGACGGCAAGCCTCGCCCTGGGTATCGCGTTCGCGAAACGGGTCGTGTCGCCGTCCAAACCCAAGACGGTCAAGGTGATCGCCGCAAGCCGCGACGTCGTTGTCCTGCCTCGTGACCTCCTGACGGCTCATCGAGGCGTGATGGGGCTCTGGTGGCCTGACGGCCACGCAATCGTCGGAGAGGTCGATCCAGCCCGCAGCGACGCCAAGCAGGTGACCCGGCATGTCCTCGCGGTCCGCGGCACCTTGCCCGCACCCGGGGAGCGTGCGATCTGGGAAGGCGACTCGTTCGACGGCCCGACCGCCGTTTCACCCGACGTTGAAGACATCACGATCGATACCGACCTGGGCGCAGCACCGGCCTGGCTCTTTCCGGGCACCACCAACGAGAGCACTTGGGTCATCCATGTGCACGGAATCCGGGCCAGCCGAGTGAACGCGCTCCGCACCGTCCCCGCCGCCTTAGAGGTTGGCTGCACGAGCCTCGTGTGTTCCTACCGGGGCGACGGTGAGGGTCCGAATGGTCCGCGACCGGCCTCGACGCTCGGACTGGACGAGTGGCACGACATCGACGCGGCGATGCGCTTCGCGGTCGAGCACGGCGCAACCTCGATCGTCCTGGTTGGCTGGTCGATGGGCGCGAGCATCGTCCTCCTCGCGGCCGAGCGCTCGGCGCTTCGCCATCTCGTCCGCGGCCTCGTGCTGGTGTCCCCCGCGACCGAGTGGCGCCGCACCATGGCGAACGTCGCCGGGAAGATGGGCCTGCCCTTCCCCAACGTGTGCGCGAGGCTGGCCGAGGTGGCTCTCACGCGCTGGCCGCTGATCTCGATCGTCGGGCTGAGTGGGCCAGTCGACCTCGACCAGCTCGACTGGACCGCCCGCAACCGAGTGACCGTGCCGAGCCTGGTCATCCACTCGGCCGGCGACCGCAAGATCCCGTTCGACAGCTCGCTCGCCTTCGTCGCCCAGCACCCCGACACCGCCACGCTCTGGGAGTCATCAGGAGCCGACCACGCCTGGGAGTACAACGTCGACGCGCAGCTCTTCACGTCGACCGTCGCTGCCTGGCTCCGAGCCCGGATCGAGGCCGCAGCCGAGGTCTCGCCGCAGGCACCCACGGACCGGGTAGGGTCGTGACCACGTAAAATGTGGTCGTGAGTCAGTGATGGCCGCTAGATCGAGGGGAGACGGGCAGATGATCGATTCGCTAGCCGAAGTCTCAACACGCCGCCCCAGCAGCGCTCTCGTGCTAGCACGAGCACCCATGATGACCCCTATGGGACTGAAGCGCCGGCCGGAAGGCACTGCTGTTGTGCAGTTGAACACGCGGGTACTCCCCACCGTGCGGGATGCCGTGACCGATGCCGCTGCTGCCAGCGGCATGAGTGTGTCGCTCTACATCGAGACGCACTTCACTCACCTGATGTCCGAGGACGGCCGTCTCCCCCGAGCCCAAGACCTTCGATCGGAGCTGCCGATCACCGCCGCTTAACGCATTAGGCCCGCCGCTCACGCGACGGGCCTAGAAGCTCTCGCTCCACACCCCACGCTTACCAGGGCAACAGGTGTGAAGCAGTTGATCAGGACCGGTTTCCTAGGCCGGGCCTCATCCATCCCCCCCGAGGGAGGAGAAGTGACCTCATCGTAAGCCACATTGCTGTGTCTGCGCACGCCCAAAATGCCGAAGTTGACTCCTTCTCGGCCTCCTGGGCGCTCACGCGCCGGCTGAGCCCTCGCGCCGCTGTGCGCACGATGCGCCCCGACGCCTACGGCCGCCTGGACGAGAACGCCTATCCGGCCGCATTCCCCGTCTCCCCCGTCGCTCCGACCGCCCCATGGGCGATCTACCTCACCGACGACGCCGGAGCGTTCCGGCTGCTGTGCTTCGACTTCGACGGCAAGGACTCCCACGGCGTCGACGCCGACCTCATGGAGCAGGCCGCAGACGACTGCGACGCCCTCTCCGCCGTCCTCGACGCCCACCAGGTCGCTCACGTCGTCTGCCAGTCCTCCGGCACCGGAGGCCGCCACCTGTGGGTCGCTCTCGCAGAAGGCGCCCCGGCCGAGCTGGTAGCCCGCTTGGCGATCGCCGCCCGCGCGAACTTCCGCACCTTGGATCACGGGATGCTCCGCAATCCGCGCACGGGCGCTGCCCGCCCGCCGCTGTCCCCGCATCGCGACGGCAGTTTCTCGAGCGTCCTCCGCGGCCGCGCAGAGGAGCTGCTGGACACAACCGTCACCGCAGCCGCCATCGAGGCCGTCACAGCCGCACTGGAAGCGTCACGGCCGCCGCTGCGCGTCGACGCCACTCCCCCGGTACCCACGGCCACCGCGCACCAAACACACCGTCAGCTCAGTGCGGCCGGCGCCGCGCACATGGCCACGGCCGGCGGCGGCGCGAACCCGTCGTGGACGGCGTTCATGTGCCTACTCTCGGCCGCGCACGCCGGCTGGTCTGACACCGACGTCGAGCACGCCGCCCGGACCGCTCCCGGGATGGAGCACTACCGGACCAAGAACACCGGCCGTGGCCACCGCCGGCCGCGAGCCCGCGACGAGGCCGCCGAGCGCCTGGCGCGGCAGTGGGACAAGGCCCGCCAGTACGCGGCGCTGCACGCCGTTGTCCCGCCCGAGCGCGAGCCCGCCGACCTAGCGGAGCTGGACAGCCTCGTCGCCTCCGTCAGTGCCCTCCTGGACCGGTTCCGGGTCAGTCCCGGCCGGTGGGGTCGGAGCGAGCGGGCGACGTCAGAGAAGACGATCCTCACCGCCCTGGCCTACCTCACCCTGCACACCGGCAAGCGCACCGTCGCCGCGTCCATCCGCGACCTGGCCCTCTTGGCGGGACTGGGCCGCACCACGGCCGCCAGTGCGCTGCGGACGCTGCGCGAGGACGGCTACGTGCAGCTCGCCGTCCGCGCGGACGGCTCCAGCGCCAGCGAATGGCGACTGTCGGAGCACTTTTCCACAGGCCCACTGCAAGGTCCGGTCACAACCACTAATAACCCCCGCCCCCCCGGGCCGCTCTTCACCGAACGAACCATGCTCCTCGCCACGCTCGAAGCCGACCTCACCGACACCCGGCACGATCTGTTCACCCGCGCCGGCCTGGGACACCTGGCAGGCAAGGCCTACGCTCTGCTGCGCCGCGAAGGGACCCTCGCCGTCGACGCCGCCGCGACGCTGCTGGGAGTGACCGCCCGCACCGCCGCCACCGCCCTCTCCCGCCTCCGCACGCACCGGCTCATCGTCAAGCACACCACCGGCTGGGCTCAGGCGAAGCGCGATCGCCGTACCGCCGCAGCTCGCGCGCTCGGCGTCGACGGAGCCTTGATGGATCGAGCCCACCGCTACGACGTCGAGCGCGAAGTGTGGGCTTGGTGGCAAGCCGAGCTGACCCACCGCTCCTCCTCCCCCAGAGAACGCCCTCGACGCCGACACGTCACGAGCCGACCCTTGTTCGAGGACACCACCGCGGGCGAGCGCGTCTGGCCGCTCTATCCCCGCGACGCCGCCGGCCGCGGCGACCACCGCGAGGCGCTGCACTGGGGACGGACCGGCATGCTCGCCCCCGGATCGCTCTGGTGGTCCTCGACCGCCGCATGACGTCGACCGCTCGCGTTAGAACATATGTTCTACTGGCGGCGTGGGAACGAACCGACGCTACGAGCGCCACGTCGGCGCGCAGATCGATCGACGCATCGAGGAGACCTTCGGCCTCGGTCACCCCATCGGCCTGACCGATGACGAGCTGGACAAGACCCGGCAGCAGCCGACCTGGGCCGCCACTCCCCTGCCTGTCTGGGCATGGGTCCGCTACCCCGGCACCGCCGTCCGAATCGAGGGCTTCGCGATTGCCTGGACCGCCCGAGCCGTCATGGTCGAGTGGCAGGACCGCGACACCAGCCGCCGGCTTTGGGTCTGGGCCTCCGCCGTCGAGCGACGAGCGCAGTAACAGTGACCTCGCGCGACGCATCTGTATTTACAGCTTTACAGTGACCTGTATTCCTGTATAGTGGTATCACTGTAAACCTGTACTGAGAGGATTGTGATGCGAGTAGCACTCGGAGGCTTGAAGGGTGGGGTCGGGAAGACGACCTCCGCCACCTACATTGCAGCGGGTCTCGCTCGGCGCAACGAGGGTGTCGTGCTGATCGACGCCGACCCCCAGGGTTCGGCTCTGCGCTGGTCGGAGCGCGCGGAGTTCCCCTGGCTCACCGTCGCTTTGCCGACCAAGACGATTCACCGCCAGATCGACCAGCTCGGCGGCGATGGGCATGTCGTGATCGACACTCCCCCCGGGGACCTCGGCATCGTCGCCTCTGCGATGAAGGCCGCGCGGACGCTCGTCATCCCGGTACAGCCCACGGCAGCCGATATGGACCAGCTTGCGGAGACGTTGTCCCTCGCAGGCGACGTCGCTGCGCTCAACGATCTGCGCGTCCTCATCTTGCTGACACGAGTGGTCAAGGGCACCAAGGCTCGATCCCAGACGCGCGAGGCCCTGGTGGACGCGGGACTCGACGTGATGGAGTCCGAAGTGGCGCAGGCGCAGGCGCTTGCGCTCGCGCACGGGCAACCAATTCAGGACCTCGGGTCCTACGAAGCCGTCGTGGAAGAACTCATCGAGAGCGAGAAGCGCTGATGGCCGAGAAGCCGAATCCGTTGAAGGCATCTCTTGAGGGGGGCGCCGCACGCCGCCGCACCCCCGGAGAGCGATCCGGCGCCGGAGCGCTTCCGGAGGAGGAGAAGCTGCTCACCGTGTCGATCCCTCTGTCTCTGCACCGTGACCTTAAAGCCGGCGCAGCGACCCGCGCTGAAACCATGAAGCAGCTCGTCACTCGCGCGCTTCGCGCCGAGTTGGACAGATAGCGTCTACAGCTCTACAGCTCTACAGCTCTACAGGTACCTGTATCTGCTGGTCAGGGCTCTCGGGTCGCTATGGGGGAGGGCCGGCGTTGCCGTCCCATGAGGGGCCGGCCCCTCACCCTCCCCGGTTCTCCGCCCGGGGGGCGGGGCGCGCTTCGCACGCATCGCCTGCGGCGACCGGGAGCCGCTGCGCGGCGCTGCTTTGAGGTTTTTTGTTCCTCTCCGCGGTACAAACCTATTTCGCTCCACCGGCTACGTGCCACCGATATCGGACGCGCCCTGCGGGCTTATTTCGCCCGATATAGGCGTCACTCCGCCGCCTCCACTCAAACGGTTCTTCCCGCCGGAGAGGCAAAAAAAACGATCAGACAAGGGATAAGCCAGGCGTCACCATCAGGTGAGAGGCCCGGTGGCGTTCCGGAGAAGCGGGAATCATGTCGAACACGTTCACGGGCCAGGCCACCCCCGAGCAGCTCGCGCTCATCTGCACCACGCAGCGCGCGGCCAGTGCGGACTATGACACCGCCACCGACGCGGAAATCCTCGAGGACGCCCGCAACACGCTCTGCCTGCCCGGGACTGGCGCATCCGGAGCGCTGGCGATCGAGCAGGACGGGTCCCCGTTCGCGGAGGCGCTGATCGCCCTTCTCGCGCCCGCTATCGAGCCCGGGGGAGTGGAGTCCGTCGCACCGGCGCCGAGCGTGGAGGAGGCTCTGGCGGCGTTCCTGGACACGTTCGCGAGTTGGGATCTTGCCGGGGACGTCGCAGCGCGGCTGAACTGTGGTGAGGTCGACGCGCTCGCAGGGCTCCTGCGGGCCGCAGGCAGGGGAGAGGCCGCGGACCTGTGGATCGCGGAGCACGCCACCGACGATGACGAGGGCGACGCCCACCACACCCCGGAAGGAGAGTGAGACTCATGGCCCTGACCGTCTACTCGAAACCAGCTTGCGTTCAGTGCACCATGACCTATCGGGTGCTCGATAAAAAGGGCATCGAATACACCACTGTTGATATCACGACTAACCCCGCCGCGCTCGCGTACATCACCGAGGAGCTGGGCTATTCCGCCGCTCCCGTGGTCGTCGCGAGCGACGAGGACCACTGGTCGGGGTTCCGCCCCGACCTCATCGAGAAGCACGCAGCGTGACCGGCCCGGACGTCGAGAGCGACGAGTACCGGGCCGGGTATCTCGCCGGGCGCGCGGACCGTCAAGGCGAGGTCGACTGGGCGGAGAACGAGGCGGATCGGTACTACCGCCTCGCCTACGGCGACGAGCGGCGTCTCCCGACCTATGCCGTGACGCGCGCCGAGCTCGAACAGCGCAGGGCGCTGTCCGAGCCGCCCGTCGAGGTCACCCGGCGCGACGCTCTCGCGTCCTGGGGCATCGAGACTGAGGCACCAGAGCAGGACACCCCGAACGCATCCCCGTCGACGGGACGACCCACGAACCGAACGAGCAGGAGTCTCAATGAGTACGTCAAGGCGGCCTAGTTGCACTGACCGGTGAGGCTGATCGAGGCAATCACTCAGCCGTGGACCGGTCTGGCGTTCTCAGGGGGCTCCCCGACCTCGTGGATGGTGTGGCCGCTGCAGGCGGCCTTGGTAACGCTGGCTCGCTCGATGCGTGGCACCGCGAACCATCGCATCGCGTCGCGCAAACGGCACCACCCGACCAGATACCACCGGCCGCTCGTGGAAGCGAACAGCACCGGTTCGACGTCACGGGTGGTCGTGGTGCCGTCTCGTGACGTGTAGCGGATGCGTGTCACCCGCTGCTCGACCATTGCCTCCTCGAGTGCTGACCTGACTGCGCGAGAGGGGAAAGCAGGCGCATTCACCCAGACGCGTTGGGCCAGTTCGTCAGCTTGTGCTCGGGTTCTGGGATCGAGGACGTCCATGATCTTCCTGATGCCTGCGGCAGCGAGATCCGCGTAGGGAGCATCACGTGTGGCGGATACGGCCGCCATGAGCGCCACGGCCTGGGCAGGGGACAGGGTGACGGGAGGCAGAGACGCGCCCTTCGCCAGTCCATATCCACCGCCCGGACCCGGGCGGGACCAGATCGGCGCGCCGCTGTTCACCAGCGCATCGAGGTCTCGCTTGATGGTGCGCACCGACACCTCGAATTCCCGTGCCAGGCGTTCAGCGGAGACGCCCCGCGAGCCGCTGCGACGCAACATCTCGGACAGGGCATGGAGGCGTTCGGCTCGCCTCACTGATCAGGCCCAGGCGCATTCATGACAGAAATAGTGACACACTCTTGTCTCCCAGGGCCGAGAGGGTTGTGGCATGACAACTACTACGAGCAGTCCGTCCATCCTTCTCATCGCAGGCCACTGGCTGGGAGCTTGGGCATGGGACGAAGTCCTCGAACACCTCGAAATTGACCACACTCACGCAATCGCGATGACTCTGCCTGGGCTCGACGTCGACGACACTAATCGCGCGTCGAAGACTCTCGACGACCAAGCAGCAGCCATCCGAGACTTGATCGCTCAGCACGGCGATCAGCCCGTGATTCTCGTCGCGCACAGCGGGGCCAACGCCCCCGTGAGCCTCATCCTCGACCGGCACCCCGAGCTCGTCTCCCGGGTGGTGTGGGTCGACTCCGGCCCTGTGGCGAACGGCAGCGTGTTCGCCCCGGACTTTCCCGATGAGCTCGTAGAGCTGCCTCTGCCCTCGTTCGATGCCCTCGGGCAGCAGGCGAGCCTTGAAGGCCTGAGCGTTGAGGTCCTTGAGCGATTCCGGGCGAGGGCCGTCCCGGAGCCCGCCTCAGTGCTCCGCCAGCCCGTCGAGCTCGTGAACGATGCTCGCCACGGCGTCCCGACGACCTTGGTGTGCTGCTCCATCTCGGGCGAGCAGGTCATGGAGCTGGTCCAGGCAGGCCACCCCATGTTCGCGGAGGTCGCGAATCTCGAACACGTCGAGATCATCGATCTCCCCACCGGGCACTGGCCGATGTGGAGCCGACACCGCGACCTCGCCGAGGTCATTCGGTCGGCGGCTTCGCAGGCCAGCTGACCTGCATTCGCTACGTGAAGGGGCTGGCCGGCAGTGCACCTAGTCCTGTCTCGCGCCCGTCGATCGGACTACGCGGGGGGTTACGAGCCGGTCTCCGGGCGGCCGCACAGATGATCTACGCAGCGCGAATCGGAGGTGCTTGGGTGAACGTGCGGTTGTCGCGCAGTAGGGCCCAGAGCACACTCACGCGCCGTCGGGAGAGAGCGAGTAGTGCCTGCGTGTGCTTGTACCCTTCGCCACGTTTTTTGAGGTAGAAGTCGCGGTTCGGTCCTTCGCGGATGATTGAGGTCTGTGCTGAGAGGTAGAGCGAGCGGCGCAGATGTCGGTTGTATCGCTTTGGCCGATGCATGTTCCCAGTCCGACGTCCGGAGTCGCGAGGCACCGGGATCAACCCAGCCGCTGCGGCGAGGTGACCGTCATCGGCGTAGTTGTCGAGCTGTCCGGCTGCGGCGAGGAATTCGGCTCCGAGGATCGGGCCCATCCCTGGCATGGATTCGATGATCTCCGCCTGCGGATGAGCGCGGAAGATCGTGGTGATCTGGCTTTCCAGCGTTCGCAGACGGGTGTCGAGGGCGAGTATCTGCGTTGCGAGGTCGGCGATGATCTGCGCCGCGATCGTCTCGTTCCCGATCTGCGTCTGCTGGCCGCTCGCGGCCTCGAGAGCGGCTTCCGCAACCGCCGGAGCGCCTTGTACTCCTCGGCGGCTCAGCCACTTCGTCAGGCGCGCCTGCCCCATCCGGCGAAGCGCGGTCGGAGTCTGATAGCCGGTGAGGAGGGTGAGCGCACCCTTGTGTTTGGCATAGTCGAACGCTCGATCGAGGCGGGGAAAGATGCCGGTCAGCACGTCACGAAGCCGGTTGAGCATGCGGACGCGATCGGCGACGAGATCGCTGCGGTGTGCGATCAGGAGCTTGAGGTCGGCGATGATCTCGACCGGCAGCCTGATCGGAGTCAGGTCGTGACGATGCCGCGCCGTTTCGGCGATCACGTAGGCGTCACGAGCGTCCGTCTTCGCTTCGCCTCGGTACGCGCCGGCCATCCGGTTCACGATCCGTCCAGGGACGTACAGCGCGGACTGGCCGTGGCTTGCGAGTAGGGCGAGGAGCAGCGCAGATGTCGTGCCGACGATGTCGACTGCCCAGGTGAAGTTCTCGCCGAGGGCGAGCACTTCGGCGAGCGAATCGAGGATCGCGCCCTCGTCGTTGCTCACCTTCTTCGTCCAGAGCATCGCGCCCTGGTCGTCGATCGCTGTCACCCAGTGATGCGCCTTGCCTGCATCGATGCCCACCCAGACGTGAGCTCGTTGATCACTCAACCCGTCCTCCTCAGTCGTGACCTGCCTCATGTAGGCCCGAGGAGCACCCAACCGTCATCTCCGTAAACAGCGACCGAAACGCACATCTCAATTAGCGGCCAGGGGCACCCCAGGGGACCGGACGGCCACTCCTGCTGAGCCACACGAACGGCGACGACAGATAAGCCACATCCGGCCCCCTCGGGCCACCACCAAACTTACGGAGAAGACAGATGAGCACCAGGACGATCACCGGGAACCTCGCCACCGACCCCGAGGCCGTGCAGGCGGGCCGCGTGCAGATCGTGAAGCTGCGCGTGATCGAGAACACCGGAGAGTTCCGCGGAGGGGAGTGGACCGCGCACGAGGCCCCGACGACGCACTTTGTGGAAGCGAAGTTCGAGCTGGGAGAGCACGTGCTCGCCTCCCTCCACAAGGGCGACGCCGTGATTGTCGTGGGTTACGAGCACACTGTCGCCTGGGGTGAGGGAGAGAACCGCCGTACCGGCCGAGTGATCGAGGCCGACGCGATCGGCCCGAACCTCACCCGCGCGACCGCCGTCGTCACGACGGCCGCGCAGCGCACCCCGCGCCGCAGCGCACCCCGCGCCGCAGCGCCGCCCCGGCCGCCGAGTAGCCCTTACTCCGAGCTGCCGTCGACCCGGAGCACGTACAAAATGACGTGATCCTCCGGGATCGACGCGCGCACTTCCGCGATCGCGTCGGCGCTCGTCGCCGCCGCACTGCTGCGCACCACCGTTGATGCCGATTCCGCGCGCGTCCGGTGTGCCAGCTCCCACATGCCTCCATCGTCCCATCCGGCGCCGACAGCGGCTCTCAGCTCCCGGCGGGGGAGGTCCTGATGCGGCCGCGGTGACCTCACATCTACAGCTCTACAGCTCTACAGCTCTACAGCTCTACAGCTCTACAGCTCTACAGGTACCTGTGTCTGTTGGCCAGGGCTCTCGGTCGCTGTGGGGGAGGGCCGGCGTTGCCGTCCCGTGAGGGGCCGGCCCCTCACCCTCCCCGGTTCTCCGCCCGGGGGGGCGGGGCGCGCTTCGCGCGCATCGCCTGCGGCGACCGGGAGCCGCTGCGCGGCGCTGCTTTGAGGTTTTTTGTTCCTCTCCGCGGTACAAACCTATTTCGCTCCGGCGGCTACGTGCCACCTATTCCGAACGCGGTCGCTGCGCTCCCTTATTTCGTTCGGAATAGGCGTCACTCCGCCGCCTCCACTCAAACGGTTCTTCCCGCCGGAGAGGCACAAAAAAACGATCAGACAAGACGAAAGCCCCGTAGTTCTGTTACAACCACGGGACCCGTCGCGTTGATCCTCGCACAGGGAGAACCGCCATGACCAGCACGACCACCACCCGCAAGGCCGCCACCAAGAAGCGCGCCCCCCGGACCACCCCCGAGGAGCGCCGCGAGCAGGCCGCCGCGCTGCACGAGAGCATCACCGAGCAGGTCGAGGCGCTGCGCGACTCCGACCAGTGGCGCCGGTTCCTCGCGTTCGCGTCCTCGTTCCACCGCTACAGCCTGGGCAACCTCCTGCTGATCCTCGCTCAGCGTCCCGACGCCTCCGCCGTCGCGGGTTTCCGCGCCTGGCAGGGCAAGGGCCGCCAGGTCCGCAAGGGCGAGAAGGCGATCAAGATCTTCGGCTTCGCTCAGCGCAAGATCGACGCCGACGAGGAGCCCGAGGACGGCACCACGACCAGCACCGACGAGAAAGGGCAGAAGGTCCAGACCTACTACCCCCTCGTGTCCGTGTTCGCGATCGAACAGACCGACCTCATGGAAGGCGCCGAGGACCCCCGCGACATCGCCCGGCCGCTGACCGGGTCCGAGGATCACGGCGTCATCGCGGCGCTGAGCGCGTTTCTCGAGGCCGAGGAGTGGACCGTCGAGCGCCGCCCCCTCCCGCAGGGAACGAGCGGCTACGCCCGCCCCGAGGACCGCACCGTCGTCGTCGGAGACACCCTCGCGTCGGAGCAGGCCGCTAAGACCCTGATCCACGAGACGGCGCACATTCTCTTGGGTCACGTGGACGACCTGGAGGAGTACGCGCAGCACCGCGGGCTGATGGAGACCGAGGCCGAGGGCGTCGCCTTCGTCGTCGCCGGGCTCGCGGGGTTCGATACGAGCGCCTACAGCGTCGGCTACATCGCGGGGTGGAGCAACTGCGACGCGGACGTGATCCGCGGGACCGCCGCGCGGGTGCTGACGACCGCGCACCGCATCGCGGAAATCCTCGACGGCGACGAGGCCGACGTCGAGGACGAGGACGCCTGATCCGGCGGGGGACCGGCCTCCGGGTCGGCCCCCCGCCTTCCTTCCCGCGATCCTCGCCTCATCGAAAGGCCACACCATGACCACCACCAGCAGCACCCCCGCCGCCGCCGACGTCGACGTGTGGGGACACACCGCCGAGCTGCGCGCCGCACAAGACGCCGTGAACGCCGCGGCCGAAACGGGCGACGCCCGCGCGCTGCGCGCGGCCGTGCGCGTCCTCTTCACCGCCGCCGCCCGGCACGCCTGGCCCACCGCCACGGCTCTCGTGTTCAAGCGCGAGAGCGCGGGCACGTTCGCCGGTTTCTGGGCGCTCTACCGCGTCACCGACGCCGGACACCGCGTGCTGCGCGAGTGGGAGAACGAGCCCGACGAGATGAGCGACGAGAGCGACGAGGAGCGCGTCGCGCTCGACCTCATCAGCAACAGTCACGAGACGCAGGACTACGCCGACACCTTCGGCCCGCTCCGCGAGGGCGTGGCAATCGGATACCACCTCTACATGCTCTAAGCGCGCGAGTGCGGGCCGACCCGAAACGGGCCGGCCCGCACGAGGGGCAGAGCCCCCTCGACCCCCCAGCCCGCGCAGAACAGCTGCACCAGGCCGGGGAAGTCTCAGCCGCGCTGCCGGCGCTTCTTACCCGCGCGAATGTTCCGGTTCTCGATCACGCCGACGACGGCCAGGCCGATCGCGACGACGACGAGGAGGACCCAGCCGAGGACGTTGAACCACTCACCCGTGAACGCGGCGTAGGTCTGTTCACCGGCGATACTCGCGAACATCAGCGACAGGCCGAACCAGACCATGCCGTTACTGACCAGCGCAGCTCGCGCCAGGGGAGTGCGGGGAGTCGCCATGCCCTCACTCTTTCACTCGGGACTGAGACTGACCCCTACGCCCCCACGGTTTTGCAGGGGCGCGGGAAGGTGCGTTGACGTTCAGCTCATCGAGGGGCGCGGGGTGAGGGCCACGCGGCCGTCGCCGTCGACGTTGACCGTCATCGGACCCACGCCGCACACGAATACCGCGCCCGGCGGCTGAGTGGGGTCATCGTCCACGAAGCCCTGCACCATCCGCGTGTACTGCGCGATGATCTGCTCCGCCGTCTGCGGCTCCCGCGGAACACGAACGGGGGCCGCAGGCAGCGGTTCCGCAGCCGTTCGGCGGAAGAGACGCGTTAGCCAGGACCGCCCGTCGTTGCTGCCGGAATCGTGAACTGCCACCGTCGCGCTTCTCGCCATGACTGCCAGGGTAGACGCCGCCTAGTGGGCGTCGTCGTATGCCTTCTGGACCTCAGCGGAGATGCGGCCGCGGTCCGAGACGTTGTGACCGTTCTTCGCCGCCCACTCCCGGATCGTCTTCAACCGCTCCGGATCGCTCTTCGCGCGGGAAGGAGCCGAAGAGCCGGCGTTGCCGTCTCGCCGCACGCGCCGGCCGGCGTCGACGTACTTATCGAACGCGGCCCGCAGCTTCGAGGTGTTCTCCCCCGACAGATCGATTTCATAGTTCGCACCCTCGATCGAGAATGTGACGGTTCCACCGTCACCCTCGATAGGAGTGCCGTCCAGGTCATCGACAAGAGTGAGCTTCTGCGCCATCAGGTGTATCTCCAAGCAGAGTGAAAAAGTGATCGCTCTGTTTCTAGCAGCCGCTGGCCGTTGAACCGGCCAGGGTTATAGGACAGCCGCGAAGCTGTGAATACACTTTCGCGTGACGGAGCGGGCGAACCGGGTGCAGGGACCTCACGGTTTCGAGTTCCGTTGATGCGGCGAGGGGCAACCGTTCGGGTCGGTTGCCCCTCGCCGCGCACCCGCAGACGCTTTCACGCCAGGTGCAGAGACCGTTGCCAGGGAACACCAGGCGATCCATGCAAAAGAATACACATCACCGCTAGAAGGTCTAGCGAAACCCTCTATTAGGGGGCGTGTCGGGTCGCTGTCCGCATCGGATAGATGGCGACGACGCCGCCCCATCTGCCGCCAAATCGATTGCGTGGCCCTATTATTGTGGTACGCTTTATTCATGGGAGTTGAGTGGCCGGCTAGCGCCGACAAGCACGGCATTTCGCATGAGGATGCGCTGTATGCGATGACTCACGCCGAGGGTGCCGCGCAGGTCGAGGGGCGGCCGGGGGAGGTGACGGCGGTCTACGTCGGGCACCCGCATGGGCAGACGGACCGTTACATCGAGGTGATCGCCGCGATGCGCCCGCCGCGCACGCTGACGATCTTCCACGTGATGCCGCTCAGTGGCCTGTACCGGCACCTGGTGAACGAAGGAGAGGACCATGACTGACTACGACGACCTCGCGGACCGCGCTGAGCGCGGCCAGCTCGCGCCCGCTCCCGGGACGGCGCTGCGCGGTGCCGCTGCGGCGGACGCCGCCCGGGACGCGCTGCTCGCGGCGACCGGCGCCGACTCGCTCGAGAACGCTGTGACGATCGCCCGCGGCCGGCCCCGGCTCGACGCCGAGGAGGCGGCCGGTCCGATGTGGAAGGTCCGCGCGACCAAGCCCCTCGATCAGAAGATCAGCCAGCTCGCGAAGCGCCGCGGCGTCAGCAAGTCGCAGATCCTCCGCGAAGCCGCCGCCGCGTATGTCGAGGCGTCCTGATGGCCGACGTCGCACGCCCCTCATTCGAACCCGTGCTGCTCGACCTCGCAGACTCGTCGGACTACTACATCCTCACCGAGGCGCTGAGCGAGTTCATCAGCGTTGCAGAGCACAACGCCGACAACGAGGACGTGAGCGAGCGCTACGAAGGACGCGACCCCAGCGAGAACCCTCGCGCCAACAGCCTGCGCGCTCAGGCCGAGCGCGCCCGAGTGATCCTGGCCGACGTCGAACGCCAGCTCGACGCGAACAGTGCCGCCCGCCGACCTTCCCCGTAGCGGATCGCTGAGCGTGCGGTAGGAGATCGGTTACCGGTCGGGCAGGTGCTCGTTGGGGTCGATGTCCCCTCGCTGTAGTGGTCCGTCGTAGACAGCGCCGGAACTCCACATGGCGATCACTCCCCAGCCGAGGTCGGCGTGCGCGATCGTTCCCTCCGGGATGCTGCGAGAGAAGAGCGCGTAGTCGATCCCGTCGACGGCGAGAATCGAGACGGTCCACTCCGCTCGTTCTTGGGCGAGAGCGAGCGATCGAGCCTCCACCTCCTCGATCACGGCGATCCCGTCGCTCTGAGGTCCGGCGGAGAGCACGCTGAGGAGGAGGCAGCCGGCGGCGAGAGAGGCGATCGTCACCGGATCTGTCACTGTCCCGTGAACGTGACCGCGAGGTCCAACGCGAGTCCCGGGACGCACCATGGTGCGGACAAAGAAGCGTGCCACCTCCGGACCGCGATCAATGGCGATCGTCACGTCCTCATCGGTGCCGGCTCCATGAGTCGTCGTCCACGGTTCACGGTCCGATAGGGGTATGAGGGTCTGCATGTGCTCATCCAAGCCTGCGTCCATGGTCCCGCCAAGGAGCCGACCCTGATTCACGCCCATCCCGTCATGAGCACCGTCCACCGTACGTCCGGTAAGGGATGGTCCCCCGGGGGTCCGGTAGAGGTCGTCTGACATCCGGCGGGGAGCCGGAATAAGCCGAGTCAGGAGGTTCAGTCCGGCGGGTTCGCTCCCGCATCGATAGATGCCTCCGAAACGGTGTCTTCGAACAGGGTGCGGTTGTTCAGGTTCACCCGCAGGCGCGTCGATCCTTCGGTCACGATGGTCACGATGTCCACGCCGTCTCTGGTCTCAATGCTGACGCCGTTCACGCCGCCTCCGGTCTCCGTGCTGACGGTGGGAAGTTCGGGGAGCGGGTCATCTGCGTTTGAAGCACTCATGCCCGAACAGTAGACGCCGCAGTCAGATTGCGCCGTCCGGTAGGGGGTCAGCTTCCGGACCACGGCGACCGCGATGCGTCGCTAAACGTTCGGTTCGGAGCTTGGACCGACGTCTCGCCCGGTGTCTTCTGCCCACTTTCTGATGTCCCTGACGTCCCAAATGTCGCCTGACCTCAGCCGACGAACCGGCGAGGGAAAGTTGGGATGCCTCGCTTTCCAGACGTTGATGGTGTTCGACTCAACGGCGAGCAGCTCAGCGATCTCGGCTGGACCGACCAAGAAGCGTGCGAGCGGCCGCAGTTCTTCGCAGCGGTGTGGGTCGCTCATCCGTTCAGATTACGGGCGGGACGCAAGCGAGACGGCGTGGAGGTGGTCGACACACGGGCGGCGAGGGGTCGACCACGCCGTCGGAGATCTCTTACACTAGGGGAATGTCGGTACCGGATGTCATCGTTTCCCCACCCATGGATCTTCAACCCGAGTTCACTCCTGCCGCCGGCGACAGCGTCTTCGCTGCCGGCCGAGGTCGTAGTAACACGACTTGGCAAGTTCTCCAGGGAGACTGCCGGGAGGCTGCGACCGAGCTGACGCCGGGGTCGATCAACACGGTGATCACCTCCCCGCCCTACTACTGGCAACGCGACTACGAGGTCAGCGGCCAGTTCGGTCTAGAACCCACCATCGATGGCTTCGTGCAGAACCTTGTCGACGCGTTCGCCGCGATCCGACCGGCGTTAGCCGACGACGGCTCAGTCTTCCTGAACCTCGGCGACACCTACTACAGCGCCAAGGGGAAGCCGCACGGCCAGGACAACAAGCACCGCAGCAGGCGTCTCCCGGGCCTCCGCGCGGTGGACGGGCCAGGACTCGGGCTACCCAGGAAATCTCTCATCGGCATCCCGTGGCGAGTTGCCCTGGCGATGCAGGCAGACGGTTGGACGCTTCGGAGCGCGATCATCTGGGTGCGCAACAGCGCCATCCCCGAGCCCACGAGCAAGGACCGCCCGTGGCGGAAGTACGAGCACATCTTCCAGTTCTCTAAGAGCCCGCGGTACTACTTCGACCGCGCAGGTCTCGAGGGCGAGGAGGACGTCTGGTACATCGAGCCCGATCGCAAATCGCTCGCACGCGGCACCCACTACGCGCCGTACCCGAGAGCACTCGTTGAACGCTGCATCTCGATCGGCTGCCCCGAGGGCGGAACGGTGCTCGATCCGTTCCTGGGGGGTGGAACGACGATGTACGTCGCAGAGGAGATGGGTCGCTCCTCCGTGGGAGTCGAGCTGAACCCTTCCTTCTGCGGTCTCGTCGCCGACAACATGACCAAGATCACCGCCGAGTGACAGTTGCGGGGGGCGATAACGTCGACCTGTGCGCTTCGCCCCTCCCCAGCTCGTGCTCTCTGCCGTCAACGCTCTCGACGGCGCTCCTCCCGTCGCTGTCGTCTCAGTGCCGGCGCTTCTGCGCGCCGGTCGAAGGCAAGGCACTGATCCGTCGCTGACGCCGGTGCCATTCGGCTCTGGTGAGGAGCTGGAGCTTCTTCGAGAATTCTTCGCGTTGCCGAGGCCGCCGAAGCCGGATCGGCCGTTCTACGCTCCGTGGTCATTGACCTCGAAAGACCCTTCATGGCAGACCACCAAATATCCCGGTGGAGGACTCCAGCGCCAGCGGAACCACCTCATGAATCAGGGCGTGGTCTTTGTGCAGCACAAGGCTGTCGGCAGAGGAAGGGACAAGTGGTCACTCACTCACCAGGCTGGCGCCGAACTACGAGAACGTCATCACAGCTCGATCCGACTGATTGATCTCGCGATCTGGTTCGGACGCGACGTCGACGTCGATGCACTCGATCCGGCGATCACCGGCGGAGTGACGGGCGGCGTTGAGCGGCTTCTCAAGTGGTTTAAGCACGAATTCGAGCCGCAGCGAGGCGACTTGATCGGAACGATCTACGAAGACGGCGTGCCCGCCGAAGTGTCCGGAACTGACTTCGCTGACACGGTGGTCGATGAGGGCACGTACGAGCTCCTCGGGTCGCTGCCGCCGGCCCCAGTCGTCTCCATGACCTTCCCGGACCTTGTTTCGGCGGTCGAGACCTACCTCACGGACGAGAAGTACGAGCTTCCCGAAGGTCTCGTTCGTCGAGTGCTCACCGCGTGGATGCGCGGTGACATCGTCGTGCTCGTCGGACAACCGGGAACAGGGAAATCTCTCTTCGCGAACCTGATCGGTAGAGCTATGGAGAATCTACTGGACCTGGACGCTCCACTAGTTGTTCCGATCAGGGCCGACTTTGACGAAGCAGAGTTCATTGGTTACGAGCGGCTTGACGGCTCACCAGAGTTCCGGGACTTCACGACCGGAGTGCTAAGGACCGAGGATCCGCTCGAAGCGAGAGTTGTCATCCTCGAAGAGTTCAACCTCGCGGCCATCGAGACCTACCTCTCATCGGTCCTCGTCGCCAGCCAAGACAAGGAACGCCTCGTCCGTCTCCCCGCCGGCGAGCAGGCGCAACTGCCGATCGACACTTTCATAATCGCCACCTGCAACTCCTACCGCGACGAACCAGAAACCCGGACTCGTGTGAGTTCACCCACGAAACGCCGTTCCACAGTCATCACCATGCCGAACGTTCTCGGGGACCGGTTCGATGAAGACCCCGACAACGCTGTCCTACGGCTTGCGATCGACCTGATCAGTAGCGAACGCGACAGGGTGGAACGACGAGGCCAGCGCAGTGCGGCAGCACAGTTCGATGGCATCCGACTGAGCCACCTGAAAACGGTGACCAGTCTTACGGATCTCTCGAGCGAAGTCCGAGAGTCACTACAACTCGTGACCACCGCCATTCTGGACACGCCCACCGGCCGCTCGTGGTTCACGCTCGGCCTGCTGCGAGACGTCGCCCTGAACATCGCTCAGGCCGAACGCAGCGCAAGCACCGAGCTGGAAGCACTGGGATACGCCGTCGCCGACAAGCTCGTCCACCAGCTGCGAGGATCGTTCGCGGACGTCGAGGATCTGCGGAGCGCATACGCCAGCCTCCCCAACGCCGACGAGATCGATCGACTCCTTGAACGCATGATGGATGGCCCCTCGGACGAGCTGCTACCTCTGCTCTAGTAGACCGGAAGCTGAAGCGAGGATCGCACCAGCATTTCGAGATCAGGTGTGTCGGCGTCCCTGGGCGACACGGATAGCTCGATGATGCGCTTTCCACTGCCTTCAATCGTCCGGCTAGCGCTTGTCTTTCCAGGGTAGAGAATCGATACGGCATCAACGCCGTACAAAGCCATGTAGGCGCTGACGTCTTTTCGGCTGTCCTCCGACGCGAAACCATCCGGCCCTCTGCGGTACTTCGCGTCGAGTACGGCCACCTTGCCGGTCTCTCGCTCATGCAGGAGAAGATCGGGCCGCGAGTCATCGGGCAGGATGCTGTGCGACCGCCACGATCGTAAAACGCTCTTCGCTGGACGGGTGTCGTAGTAGAGATCGAACGCGGCGCCCGAAAAAGCCGGCTGCTGCGCCCCCAAGACGGCCGAGGTTTGCATTAGGCCGAAAACGCGAGCAAGCCGGGTCGCCGCATAGGCCTGGTAGATGGCGTCAGAATGATCGACGTAGCTGAGGCGATTGTGCGGGCTGAGTGTTGCACTCCACCCGAACCGTGCCCTGAGATCAAGGCTCACCGCGTAGCTTCGTCCGTACGCCGGCTCCGTCACTTCTTCCGCCTGGCGGGGACTGTCGGGAATCAGTGATCCGGCGAGTGCCTGCGCGAGAGGCCGACGATGCATGCTCCGGGCCCGGTTGGACCACAACCGCGCTCGTGCGATCGCAGTAGCGTTCGGGCTCGCATCCACAACGTCTCGCGCGAGCGCATCGATCCACGACAGAACGGCCACAGCTCTCCTGTTCGCAATGGTGTCGAGCGTCTTCACTCGTCGCCGAGCAACGACGCGGAGCGGTGAGAACGACACGCCATCGACAGTGATGACGCCCTCTCCCGCGGGAACCGGTGCCAGATACCGGTGGGGATCTGAGCGCAGAAGCCGCACGGTCGGTGCGACGAGCACGCCGCCCCCGCCTCGCCGGCGGAGCACACGAGAACTCTTTGAAGCAAGCCGCGGAGAGACGAGGATCGCGTCGATCGCACCGAGCGCCACGTCCGCCCACTGATCCAGCCAGCCATAGACGACGTGCGGATCTCGAAGGCCGGAACCGTCCGAGAACAACGCCTGCCCAGTCCATCCGGTGCCCAGCGTGCCCAACTCTCGCAGCATCGCCTCGATGCCTTGCAAGCCGAGCTTCGCGTCCTCCGTGCCGAACCAGTAGGTCTCACCATCAACGGTGAGGCGATGGAAGCCCGTAGACCGTGTGAGATCGACCGACAGCAACTTCACCGAGCTGCCCGACAACCGAACGGGTTTCCCATCCAGGTCGGCATTCAACGACCGCGCTCCAGACACCGTGATCACGACCGGTCCAGCCGGGACGATCTTCAGCGTGGAGTCGAGGTCGGTCTCAAACCGCCCGGCGAGAAGACGAACCGACGAGGTGCTCACCTCCAGATTCTCGCAGTGCCGCGCCGCCGGCTGCTTCTACTGTTGTTCGATGCCTGACCTAGCTTCCTCCCTGGTGGAACGACTCGGTCCACAACGCAGGGCTGATCCCCCGCTCCTTCGTCGCATTCGCGCGCATCAGTCCTGGTACCGCGCCGAGGTTCTTGGGCTGAGCGAATGGGGTGCGACAGCAGGCGCGGGTCGGCCCCTCGGGAGCATCCTTGCGCCGGCTGACGCGGCTCTCGGCTACAACTTCGGGACGACAGCAGCACGACAGGCCTACTCGACACGGCGGGCAACAGGTTGGGGCATGGATCCCACACGCTGCGAGACCTACATGACGTCGAGCCAGGCTCTCACCCTCAATCTGTTCGGCCCTCTCCTAGCCGAACCATTCTGGTTCTCAGGCCTCTTGATTCGCCTCCTAGGACGAGGCGGCTGGGATGGGTCCGAACGAAGCTTCATCGAATACGCCCCAGCTGACCGGGCCCGTCGAACGGGGGATCGGACAATCGCCGACGTCTACGTGGAACGCACCTCAGACGATGCGGTGCAGAGCCTCGTCATCGAGACGAAACTCGCCGACCGGTTCAGCTCGCGCTTCGTCGACATCGCGCAGACACCCCACTACCAAGCACTGAACGCCCAGCTAGGCCTCTGGAAGGAGGAACTTCCTCGCGACGATGGTCGAGCGACGAATCAGCTTGCGCGCGTGCACGCGCTGGGATCGACTTACAGCGGCGCGGCGGCCACGCTCGTTGTCCTCCATCACCCGCTCGATCTGAACACCCCACTGGTCGCGGAACGTTACCGCCGAACACTGCGCGATCCCTCGTTACTCGTCGTAGGTGATCTTGCATCGTTCATCGGGCACATGGCCTCGGCAAGCTCAACGCCCGACCAGCTGGAGGTGGTTCGAAAGATGAGCGTCCGTTACGTGGAGATGGAGCTCAGCGCTCCCGCCTGGCGAGCCTTGACCGCGTCCTAACAGCAGACCCCTACAGCTTGTCGATCCAAGTGTCCTCATCGCGGTCTGCCCACGCGTTTCCGGTTCGGCGTGCACCAGCTGACTCGACTCGTCGCGTCAGACTGATGAGAAGAGTCTGCGCTTGCCGTTGCGTCAGATCTGCGACCGAGGTGATTTGCAGACCGGTGAGTTCCGTGGCCACCTTGAACTGCTCGCGCGCGGTCGTGACGCCTAGCTTCGCAAACGCCTGTCGGATCTGACCTCGGGTTGCTTGAGTCATCACCTGGTCGCTGGCGGTGTCAGGCTCGACGTGCTGCTCGTCTCCGAACAGCGAAGGTCCTTGCTCCACCCTGTCAGTCCTCGAGCATCTCGCGGTGGGCTCCGTCTCCCAGGCTGTCGTACTCCTCAGCGATCAGTTGCTCGCGGAATCGCTCCTTGGGTGCACCACTGACAGACGGCGTGTCACTCGACTTGGTCGTTATGGGGTCAGGAGTGGATGGCTCGCTCGGCTTGTTGCTGCTCATGGCACAACGGTAGCCGCGTCAATCTCGTGCGCCCACGCTCCCTGGCAACGCCTGCGCGCCCGTGGCGGCCGGAGCGCAGCGCAAGTCCCTGGTACCGTCCGGATGCGAGATCTTCTTGACGTGTCGCACCCCTACAGCTCCAGGACCGCTCCGAGAGGCAACGACGTGATCAGAAGACTCAGCACAGCCGGCCTCGGGCTGGCCGCCGCGATCTCGCTGGTTGCATGTAGCGGCGAAGCTTCCCCGGTCACAGACCGCTCCGCGATGCCCGCCGACGCGAAAGACTTCTCCGGCGATGACTACAAGATGGTCGTTGGGAACCTGGAGGCAGCGGGATTCACCAACGTCTCTGAACGCGCTCTAGACGACCTGATTACCGGATGGTTGAAGAAACCTGACACCGTCGATGAAGTCACCGTGGAAGGGGATCCTTCCTTCCAAGAGGGAGACGAGTACGACACAACTGCGTCGATTGTGGTCTCCTATCACTCGTTCCCGGCTGATGATGAGGGTGACGATGCGGCGGATCCGTCCGCGTCGAGCACAACTGCAAGCACGACCACCCCCACGGCGACGCCACGCGAGACCACCTGGAACGGTAATCAGCTTGAACACCGGTTCGGCGAAACTGCCCAGTTTCTGTCGACCGCTGGCAGCTCGCCCGACACCCCACTGACGTTCACGGTCTCGGCGCCTACTGTTTTCACGCCGACTGACCCTACGGGTGCAACACAAGCCACCAGCGTTTATTTCACCGTGACGATCACGAACCTGTCGACCACTGAGACCTATGACCCTGATTTTGTTTTCCCCGACGTGATCTCTGGTGGTAGCGCTGGATCCGAGCTTCGTGGTCTTGGTGACGACCTGTCATGGGTTGACGGCCGCACGATTGCCCCTGGAGAGTCGCTGACAATGAAGGATGGCTGGAGCGTCGCGAACGTGGATGACGTGAGATACGAACTTCGCATCGACGGACTGGCCGGCTACTCCTCTTCACGACCGCAGCCGCCATCGCGCGTCGCTACAACATCGCTCCCACCGCCACCAGCGGGCTCATCTCCACCTGCTCACGCGTGGGCGCGATTTCGGCTCCCCTACTCCTCGGCGCCGTTGTCTCCGGTGTAGGACTCGTCGCTGTCCTGGGCATCATGACGCTGGCTGCCGCCTTCGCGACCGTCGCTCTACCGCTCGCCCTCACAAGGGCGGCACGCGGCCGCAGCGGAGACGTCCCGTAAGCGGATCGCCGTCCGGACGGTGAAACCGCCCGCTGCTACCAGGGCGTCCGGTAGGGGGTAGTTGATTGAGCCGTGCAAGAGTGCTGGCATGCTTTCTCCGCAATCGCTGTCCGAGAATGATCGTCGCCTTGTCGCAGCGTGGGCTGCTGACTGCGCGGAGAGAGTTCTGCCTCTCTTCGAAGCCGAGGCTCCGGAGGACGACCGGGCGCGGGATGGAATCGCTCGAGCGCGAGCCTTTTCGCGAGGCGAGTTGAATACCGCCGGAGAGATTCGGCGCCGCTTCGTCGCGGGTCGGGCCGCACAGTCAGCGACGTCCCCAGCAGGGAAGGCCGCAGCGTGGTCTGCGGGGCAGGCAGCCGGCGTTGCTCACATGGGAGCGCACGCCCTCGGCGCAGCCGCCTACGCGGCGAAAGCCGCCGAGCTGGCGTCGCCGCAGCGAGGCGGTGAGGCCGAGGTTCAATGGCAGGTGAAGCACATGAGCCAGCCAGTGCGGGCCGCGCTGCGGACCCTGCCGCTTCTCGGAGAGGATTCGTCGGGACCTCTCGGCTCGGGACTCCTGGCCTCTGGTGCACTCGGAGCCACGATCCGCGCCCTGCAAGCCACCCTCAGAGATGCCAGGGCGGAATGACCTTCCGCTCCCGCCCTGTTCAACCCGTCCCGTAAGGGGATCGTCGTCCGGACGGTGAAACTACCCTGCTATCCGGGCGTCCGGTGGGGGTTGGCCGGGCGTTCCGCCAGTCAGCCGTTAGTCGAACTGGCCAGGAACTCGACTGCGACGACGACCGCCAGTGCCGCGTAGACGGCGCCTGCGGTGTAGTTCAGGACCGTGTTCGCCCTTCGTGAGCTGGCGAATTGCAAGTGGAAGGTGCCGGCGAGTAAGCCGATGGTTCCGTAGAGAAGAACTTCGGAGAGAACGTTCACTGCACCGAGCATCGCTAGTTGCCATGCGGTGTTCCGGGCATCGCCCAGGAACTGCGGCAGGACGGCGAGGAAGAACAGGATCACTTTGGGGTTGGTCAGGCTGACGAGCACGCCTCGCAGGTAGGGCCGCCCCGTCGTGACGGCGCCGGAACCGTTGGCCTTGCGGCGAGCGTTGCGGATCGTCGTGTAGGCGAGCCAGGACAGGTAGGCCGCGCCGGACACCTTAACCGCGGAAAGCACCACCGGATACGACTGTGCGACCTGAGCTACTCCGACGACGACGGCGGCTGCATAGACACTCATCCCGGTCCCGATGCCGAGGATCGCTTTCAGGGCAGACCGGCGTCCACCTTCGAGGCCGACGGCGAGCATGTACGCCATGTCCGGTCCTGGTGGAAGGAGGAAGAGGAGGATCACTGCGATGAAGCCCGGCAGGACCCCGACATCGACCATTTGCATGCCCTTCCGAGCGGACGGTCAGGGAGGTACCCCGTGGACCGGCTGAGACGGTTCTAACAGCTCCTCCGGAGAAGTACAACCGGCTAAGCTGGTTCCATGCCCGGTGAGTATCCGAAGTTCCGGTCCGGGAATGTACTGGCGACTGTTTTCACGGGGACTCTGTCGGAACGTCACGGCATCCCAGTGGAGCGCATACCCACGCCACACCGTCTGGCTGACTGGCTACGGGCCAACGGACTCGCGGTAACGTTCTGCACCGACCTCGACCTCGACCGCGCTCGCGAGCTGAGGGAAGCAATCCACGTGGCAGCCACAGCCGCCGCCCACGAGGAAGGCATACCGGCAGCTGCTGCGCACGTCATCAACACCTGTAGCGCCGCGGGCAGGGCGGCAGCGTACGTGACGCCTGCGAGCGATCGGCAATGGCGTCTCAGCTCCGATTCCGCAATCACAGACGCTCTCGGTGTGATCGCCGCTGACGCGATCGCCATGATCACGGGTGAGCGGGACGGCCGGTTGGCCGTATGTGCTTCCCCTACTTGCCAGGCCGTTTTTGTCGATTCAAGCCAGAGCCGCACTCGCAGGTGGTGCGACATGAACACCTGCGGGAACCGCGACAAGAAGGCTCGTTTCCTCGCCAACCATCGCAACAACCTAGGACCGCGTGCGGGGGATGCGTAGAAGCCGTCCCGTAAGGGGATCGCCTTGTGGGGCATCCACCGCGGGACGACCGCTTGCCGCACAGAGCGACCGCCAGGATGCTGTCGGAATGAGCGAGATTGATCCGGCGAGCTACGTGCCGAACCTGTTCTGGAACGAAGGCTGGCCGGAAGAGGGAACCGACCCGAACCCCCCGGCATACCAGGGGACCCCTCCCGGGATCACGCCCGGCAGGGTGCCCCTCGCCCTAACGCTGGGGGAGTCCGATCGCGCGATCGTTCTTCTGACCACAGTCAAGGCGTATCCGACAGGCGTCTCCATGATCGTCAGCTGCCTGTTGAGGAGGGCGTCGGCTGAGACGGACATAGGCGACCCGATCTCTGAGGGGAGGATCCTGCTGACGCTCGAAATGCCAGACGGCCACCAGCTCGGCGGCACCGATCCGCTTCCGGAGTACGAGTATCTGGCTGAGCTTCGCACTCACCCCGAACGCGCAAGGGACGAGGCATGGATGCCGGGGCATCCCGTACTTCGGCGCGCCGGAGCCGGCGGCGGTGCCTCCTTCGAGCAGGCGTACTGGCTCTGGCCCCTACCGAGCCCGGGCCTCATCAGGGTGAGTTGTGAATGGCCTGAGCAGGGAATCGCGGCGACAACTCATCAGTTCGATGCGCAACTCCTCCGAGACGCGGCCGCGGAGGCTCGCCCCCAGCCGCTCCTACCGGGGCGTTGATCCCCGCAAACGCCAGCCCCTCCGCGGCTGTCCCGTTAGGGGGTCGCTATCCGGACACTCGCGCAGCGTCGGCCGACGTCGCGACGTCGACCAGGTGCAGCGCGCGCCGTCGACGGCCGAGCGTCAACCGACATCCGCGCAATCGCGCGGCGCAGCGCGCTCGTGCAGAGGAGTGCGGACACTGAAAATCAGCCGAGAGGGTTGGCGCGGCCAACGTCTCGATAGACCCGTCCGGAATTGATTCCGGTGACGGGGTAGCTACTGAGACACTTTCGTCATGGCGAAGCTGGTTGGGTACGCGAGGGTGTCGACGGACAAGCAGGACGCGACGGCGCAGCGCGACGCGCTGCACGCCGCCGGGGTCCCGCTGGACCGCATCTACGTCGACGCCGGCCGCTCAGGCTCGAACCGGGATCGCCCGGCACTGCGCGAGGCGATGGCGGCGTGCGATGAGGGCTCGACCCTGCTGGTCACCAAGCTCGACCGGCTCGCGCGATCGCTGCCGGATGCGCGCGACCTGGTGGCGGAGCTGACGAAGCGAGGCGTCAGTCTGAGCATCGGGGGAGCGGTGCACGACCCGACCGATCCGGTGGGCCGGCTGCTGTTCAACATGCTCGCGATGGTCGCGGAGTTCGAGGCCGAGATGATCCGATCGCGCACGCGCGAGGGCATGGCGGTCGCGAAGGCCAAGGGCCGGTTGAAGGGCCGCAAGCCGAAGCTGTCTGCCAAGTT